>NZ_JBRREI010000010.1:0-105055 GCF_056760195.1 Stenotrophomonas sp. STEN020 | reverse complement strand
TCCTCCCCCCCCCCCCCCGCCCCCTCCCACCCACCCCACCCACCCCGTTCCTCCCCCCTGCTGTTCTCCCCCCCAGACCCCCCCCCCCCCCCCCCCCCCCCCCCCCCCCCCCACTACAGTCGGCAAAGCTCCTCTCCCTTCAGGAGAGGAGCTCGATCAATCATCGCAACGGCAAGCGGTTATTGAGCTTCGTCACCTCAGCCCCATCCCCCTCCAGGCCAACCCGCATGCTCGCTCCCTCACGCTTGAATCCGGCCGGCAGCGCCAGCTCCACCGTCGTCGTACGCGGCAACAAATCCAACGGCGCTTCCAATGCAGGCACTGCAACCCGCGCAACTTCACGACCGCGCGCATCTTCCAGCACCGCATAACCAGCGCCAGTTCCGACATGCCCAAGGCTGTGCACGGTCAACCACACGCGCTCACCCTCGATCTTCAGATCACCACGGCCAATGCCCAGGTCCGCACGTGTCTCCACCGGCGTGCCGGGCGTCACCAGCTCGAACTCGAATACCTGGCTCTGCTTCGGTGCAAACCGCAATTGTGCGCCGACGCTCTTCTCCAGCAACACCTCGCGCACCTCCGCCTTGCCGTCGATCACATCATCACCATCGCGATCCACGCCACTGCGTACACGCCAGGTGCCGGCGGCGATGTTCCAGCCGGTCATGGTCGCATCCAGCGGCGTGTTGCCAAGGTTGAAGGCGATCACCTTGAAGCGTTCGCGCGACGGCGCATGCACCAGCAGAGCGACCTGCTCGGCGCTATCGGGCTGGGCGAACTGCCAGCTGACGGTATGCCCCGGCCAGCTCTGGTTACGCTTCAGGCCGATGCCGCCCAGGCGCAGGCGCTGCAGGAACTCGCTTGGTGCCTCGACGCGGTCGCTCCACCAGTGGCCTTCGGTGTTCATGTACTCGCGCTGTGCCTTGGCCTGGATGCCGTCAGCGTGCAGTGCTTCCAGGTACTTCTTGTCACCTGTCTGCTGCCAGGCGCTGATCGCGGCGAAGCCGCTGCCGCCCTTGTCGGCATCGGCCACCAACTGCTTGCCCCAGTCCTGCTGCCTGCCCAGCACATCGACATAGTTCTCGCCGAGATTGGACAGCACGCCCGGGCCAGCGCGCACCACGCGGTAGTCCAGCGCCTGCAGGTACTTGGCGTCGCCAGTCCAGCGCCACGCGGCCCAGAAGGTGTGCATCAAATCGCCGCTGCCCGAGCCCTGGTTCAACTCGCCACCACGGGTCTTGCCCGTGGCCCAGTTGATCTCGTTGGGCAGGGTGAAGCGGCCCTTGTCGTCCTTGTAGGCGTGGGCCAGATAGCCGTCGGCAAGTCCGGTGACCAACTTGCGGCCGGTTGGATCTGCGTTGTACTCGCCGATCAGGAAGGCCGGGTGCAGCGCCGGGAACGAATACGGTTTCTGCCACTGCCAGTTCGGCTCGCGGTAAACCTTGTTGCCGCCAAACCAGTTGCTGGAGAACAACAGGTTGCCCTGCGGATTGCGCAGAATGATGCGCTCGTCAAAAGCCCTCACCGTTTCCATCAGACGCTCGACGGTGAGCGGATCGCCCCAGTTGAGGTAGAGCATCGCGCTGTTGGCGTTGATGCCTTCCTCGTAGGCGTGCAGCTCATCGGTCTCGATGGTGCTGAGGCCATTGGAGAACATGCCGTTCTTGTAGACCGCGTCGGACAACGCGGTCAGCGAGGTATTCAGGCGCTCGGGCTCGACACCCATCAGTGCCAGACCCGGCCACTGCTGGACCAGATCCGAGTCATCGGAAATACCGCCGCCGAAATCGCCGTAAGCGACCTGACGGTTCTCGATCCACCAGTCAATGAAGCGACGCACATACTTCAGGTCTTCAACCTGACGGAACGCCCACAACGGTACGCCCTTCGGCGCCTGCGGCTGCTCGAACGCTGGCTTGCCCTGGCTGTTGTAGCTGATGTAGTTCCAATACAAGCGGCCCAGCTCATGGTCCGGGTCAACCCGCAGCAGATCACTCAGATCGGCATAGACACGCGAGTACAGCCGCTGGCGCTTGGAGGTGGTGTGCTCCTCGACCAGGAAGCCCCAGTTGTCACGCACCTGGTTGAAACGATCGGCGACGTGCTGCTTGATCGCCTCCTTGCGTTCCTTGAACACCAGGCGCACTTCGGCGCCGTCCAGCGATGCCGCATTGAAGCCCGGCGCGGCCGAGGCCACCGAGATCCAAAGGCTGTCAGCGGTGAGGATGCGATCGCGCAGGTCCAGCCACAGGGTGCGTGCTTCGCCAGGCTTCACCGACACCGAGACATCGATCATGTCGCGCGCCGGCCAGATCGGATCCTTGACGCGGATGTTCAGCGGGATCAGACCGTCATGCGTAGCCGGCAGGTCCAGCGCGGGGATATCGATCGCCACACCATCGAGGCCGTCGTACATGTTTTCCCAGCTATGCGCCCAGCTGCGGATCAGCGGCTGCGCGGCAGGTGCATCACCAACGCCGGACGGAATCAGCACGTGCACGATCGGCATGGGCTTGGCCGGCAGGCTGTCGGCAGCGCGCTTGCGCGAGCCCGCGCCCTTGGGCAGCGCCATCACCGTGCTGCGCTCATCCGGCGCGAAGCGGCCGTCGATATAGTCGCGCAGGCTGGCGATATTGGTGTAATCCGGCAGCACGCTGCTGTCGATCTGATAGCGCTGCTTGACTGTGCCCTGCGGCTCGGCCGCGTCGCTGACCTGGTAGCCCCAGATCTCCTGGATCGGGGTTTCCTGCGCGGTGTTTTGGAAGTGCAGCTTGCCACCGACCTGGTCGGCGAAGCTGTCGACGCTGCGCACCACGCCTTGCGGACGATTGAACAAAGTGCCCGCGGTGCCCTTCAGCTCACCGTAGGCGGCTCCGCGGATCTCGATGCGATTGATGTGTTCGCCTTCGGGAACCGTCAGGTCCAGTTGCTGGCCACCTTCCACATAGGTGTTCCAGTCCGGCAGCTGCATGTAATCGTTGCGGCCAGGCAGGCGCGAGCGGTTGTAGACGCCGGGCCAGGTGGTTTCGGCAATACCGTCAGTGCCCTTCCACATCCACTGCAGTTTGTCTTTTACGTCAGCAAACTCGACCTTGCGGATGCTTGTCGTCGGCGCGCTCAGTGCCGGCGGTGCGGCACCTTCCCAGCCATAGCGGTGCCACCAGGCACGCTGCGAGGCACTGCCGCTCTCGGCGCTGCGCGGCTCGGCATTGCGCGCAAGCGCGGCCACGCCGGCGCTATCGAGCATGCGGTCGTAGACGCGGATCTCGTCGAAGTCGCTGCCACGCAGGAAGTTGTAGCGGCTCTGCACCTGGTAGGGCGCCATCACCCGGCCGGCAAGACCGAGCTGGTCCAGCGCCGCGTCGTAGTCACCGGTGGTTGCCGCCTGTGCGACTTCACGTCCATCAATGAACAACTTGACGCCCTTGTCCTCATCCCAGGCGAAGGCGATGTGCTGCCATTGTTCGGGCGACGGATTCCTGTCGAGCTTGAACGAGACGCGGGTGCGGGCCAGGTTGGCATCGGTGACGAAGGCATCGAAGCCGTGCCCGTTCCAGTCGATGCGCAGCCAGGCCATGTCCCAGCTGCTGTGGTCGGCGTAGCCGACGCGGAAGATCACGAACGGTGCTTCGCCCACCGCATAACGCGAACGCCAGAAGAAGGACAGAGTTCCGCGCTCGGCCTGGATGTTGCCGGGCGCGTTCCACGACAGCACACCGTCGTCCTGCCATTGGATTGCACGACCATGCGCGCCATCGTCGACAAGACTGACCTTGTCCTGGAAGTTCGGGGTTGCGTCGCCAGCGGCGCTGTCAGCAACAAAGCCCTTGTCCGCCGAGACGCGGAACAACAGCTCCGGCGACTGCGCGACTGCGCTCAGCGGTGCCAACAGCAGGCCCAACACGCAGGCGAGGTGGGTGGGACGCAACACGGTTTTCTGGTTCATTGTCTAACTCGTTCCAAATCGGTTGACTGCCTTGCTTAAGCCCCTCTCCCTCCGGGAGAGGGGTTGGCGAGAGGGTCGAGCACATCCGCAATGCAGGATTGCGTGGGCTTCGCCCTCACCCTCATCCGGCCCTTCGGGCCACCTTCTTCCGGAGGGAGAAGGGAACAGCTAGCCCCTCTCCCTCCGGGAGAGGGGTTGGGGAGAGGGTTGCTCTCGCCCATGCCGCTGCGCCCACTTCGGCCACTCCCGGTCCAGCAACTGCTCCGGCCACACGCCATACCAGGCATAACCTACCCGGCGTTCGTTCGGAATGTCCGCGAAGCGCGCCACACGCTCACCCTCGCGATTGACGAACATCGGCCGCCCCTGTTCCAGATCGTAGAAGCGTGCCCACAGCCGTGCGCCTGCCAAAGGTTCTATAAGCACGTCCTTGCCACTGGGCTGCTCCGGTGCCTCGACCTTGCGCATCGCCAGGTCCAGCAAGGCATTGGCCTGCAGCCACTGCAGGCCAGATTCGATGGCTTCGATGGTCTGCGGGCTCGGCTCGGGCTGGCGCATCAACAGCCGCAGCACGCCTACCGACTCGGATACGGCAAGCGATGGCAACTCGTAGGAACGCGCCTTGGCCGGTTGCAGGCTGACCTCGTCGTATTGCGCGGCCCAGATGGACAGTCGGCCATCCATGCGTACCTGCGTGGCCAACACGTTCTGCAGGCCGCGCTGCAAGGCGGCGTTGGCCTTGCCTGCATAGTCCGGCGGCAATCCCGCAACCGCGGGCGCACCTTCGGCGATGTCCTGCAGCAGGTCCAGCACGCGGGTCATCGCGTCGTCGTTGAAGGTGATCTGGTGCCGGTACAGCGAGCGCTCGGGGTAGTACTGCGGCCAGCCGCCATTGGCGTACTGCGCGGCCAGCAGATAATCCACGCCGCGCCGTGCAGCGCCCAGGTATGCCGCGTTGCCGGTGTCTTTCCAGGCCTGCAGCAGGTGGCGGATCTCGCGCGTGGTCGACTTGTTGTCGATATTGGCGTCATCCAGCCGATCCGGGGCCTGCAATGCCGCGCGCTCGTCGGCGCTGAACACATGCTCGTAGTCGACCGCCTTGCCCTGGTACTGCTTGGACCAGCCGCCGGAAGCGGTCTGCAGCAGCAACATGTTTTCGGCTTCGGGCTCGGTGCGCGGCGCGGCTGCCTGCACCGCTGCAGAGCTCCAGCCCGCGCTGATCAACAGCGCGGTCGATAACCACAAACGCCTCATCGCATCCTCCTGCATGCACCGGAACACCAGCGTGCTGGCATCCCGGTGTTACTGCACTGGCCTTGCGCGCGCGCCATCTCAGAACTTGTAGCGCGCGCCGACGTAGTACTGGCGACCGGTCACGGTGTAGCGGTCGGCCATCTGCCGTGCGGAGTCCACGTAGCGCTGATCCGGCGTATCAAGCAGGTTGATCGCCTCGAAGGTCAGCGACAGCTTCTTGTTGACCTTGTACGACATGTTGAAGTCGACGTTGCGCACGCTGTTCTTGCCGGTCACATCCGGTGTTGCGAACTGATTTCCGTCCAGGTCCCAGACGCTTTCCTGGCTGAGGATCTCGCCGATGTAGCCGTCGCGGTAGCTGGTGGAAACACGGGCGCTGAACTTGCCATCGTCGTAGTACAAGGTGGCGTTGTACGAATTCGGCGACAGGTTGACCAGGTCGTTGTCGGTGAAGGTGGTGGTGATGCTGGTATTGCTGTTGCCGGCCGAGCTGAACATGTATTTGATGCTCGACTCGACATGCGTGTAGTTGAGCTGGATGCCGAACTTGCTCCAGATGCCGGGCAGGAAGGTGAACGGCTGCTGGTAGCTCAATTCGTAGCCCTTCAACGGGCCGCCCGGGGTGTTGTAGTAGCTCTGCACGTTGAACACGGTGTCGGCGGTGAAGCCAGCCGGCAGCAGGTCCAGCGAGTAGCCCATGTCGCCCCAGGTGGTCAGCAGGCGGGTGCGCTGCACGTAGCTGTCGATGTCCTTGTAGAACAGTGCCGCCGACAGCAGGCCGCCATCACCAAAGTACCACTCCGCGCTCAGGTCGTAGTTGGTCGAGCGGAACGGATCGAGCTTGGGATTGCCAAGGTTGATCGCGAACACGCGGCCATCATCGAAGTAACCGGTGGGGCCGCCGCTGACGCTGGGCGACAGGTAGGCAAGCGTCGGTCGTGCCATGGTCTTGGCCGCGCCGAAACGCAGCACCACGTTCTCGGCCACGTCCCAGGCCAGGTTCAGCGACGGCAGCACGTCCTGGTAGCTGTGGTTGACCACCGAGCGCACCAGCGAGCGTTCACCGGCCGCAGCCGTCGCGCTGGCCACACCAAAGAACGATTCGCAGTTGGCCGAGTTGTTGCCCGATGCCGCTGCATTGCACGGCGCCCAACCGGATGCGTTGATCTGGGTGTTGACCACGCGCACGCCCAGGTTGCCGCGGAAGGCGCGGTCCCATAGTTCGGTATTGAAATCCAACTGCAGGTAGCCACCGAGGCTGCGCTCGTTGACCTCGAAGTTGTTGTTGGACGCACCGAAGTGGCCAACGCCGGCCAATCGGTAGTCACCGCCCTGCACGCCGGTATCGCAGTTGCAGTTGATGTTGAGCAGCTCGGCGATCTTGCCGAAATCCGGAATCAGCCAACCGTTCGGCACATTGCCGGACAGGTTCTTGCCGAAGCCGGTCAGCGTGGTACTCAGGTCACCGACAGTGACACCTGCCGGCAGGGCCTGGGCCAGGCGGCCGTAGCTGATGTGGCGGTATTCCTCCGACTCCATGTCGTAGTCCTTGTAGGCAAGGCCGGTACGCAGGGTGAAGGTCGGGTTGATGTTGAACTGCAGGTCGATCTTGGCGGTGTCGAAAGCGTTGTTGACGTAGCTCGGGTTCAAGCGCACTTCGCTGATGTTGCTGCCGCGCGCGGTGCCGTTGCTGTTGACCGGTACCGCGCCGTAGCCCAGCCACGACCATGCCGCCGGGTCGTTCAAGGCGAAGGGTAGGGTCATGTTCGGCATATCGCCGCCGTTGCGCATGTCCATCACGAAGCCGTCGACGTTGCTGTTGTCGAAGCTCACCAGAGAGAACACCGGGCGCTCATAGTCCGAGCTGGAGTGACCGAGCACGGCCTCCATCTTCACCGCGTCGTTGAAGTGATGCTCGAGGTTCAGGCTGTACTGCTGGAAGGTGGTCGATTCCTCGATCAGGCTGGACTCGGTGCGGAAATCGACGTTGTCGAACACGCCGTAGATCAGCCGGTTCTGCGCGTCCACCTCGGCCTCGCGCACCACGATCTGGGTCTTGCCACCGAGGTTGGCGGCACGGTGCAGGTTGGCGCCGATGGAGTCTTCACGCTGATCCTTGTCCAGCTTCGAGTACATCGCATCGAAGCTGAGCAAGGTGTCATCGGAGACGCGGAACTGGAACGCGCCGGTTACACCCAGCCGCTCGATTTCATGCGCGGTGCGGACATAGCGCGGATAGCGCGGAATCCAGGCATTGGTCGCGGTCTCGTAGGCGGCGATGTTCTCCGGCGTATTGGCCGGGCGCGGCAGGCCGGTACCGCAATGCGTGGCGCTGATGCCATAGCTGCCCCAGCCGTTGTTGCGGTCCTGGTTGGCCTGGCTGCCGCTGCCGGCCGGGGTTTCATTAGACGCCGGGTTGCGCGGCGTCTGCGGGTTGTAGCCCACCGGCGTACAGAAGCCGTAGGTGCCGTTGTTGGCTGCAGTGGACTGGTTGGAGTTGCGGTGGTTGCCGTGTTCCCAACGCACCGGGTTGTAGCCTTCCTCGTAGACAGTGCGCTTGCTGTACGAGCCCGACAGCAACGCGCCGAAGCGGCCATCGGCCCAGGTGTTGCTGATCAGGCCGGAGAAGCGCGGGTCAAACTTTTCCGACAGCTCGCCGTAACCGGCCTGCGCTGATGCCGAGGCCTGGAAACCGGCGAAATCAAACGGTCGCGAACCACGCAGATCGACGGTTGAACCCAGCGAACCTTCGTCCATCTGCGCCGACTGGGTCTTGTTGACCTTGACCTGGCTGAAGAGCTCGGAGGCGAAGGTATTGAAATCGAAGCCGCGGCTGCGGTTGACGCCGCTACTACCGTTGCCGGCGGTGGCCAATGCCTCCAGGCCGTTGAGGCGCACGCGGGTGAAGTCCGCGCCCAGGCCACGGATCGAGATGCGCTGGCCTTCGCCGCCTTCGCGATCAATCGATACGCCGGCGATGCGCTGCAGCGACTCGGCAAGATTCTGGTCGGGGAACTTGCCGATGTCCTCGGCGAAGATCGCGTCCACCTGTTCGGTGGTGTAACGCTTTTCGTCCAGCGATTTCTGCAGGCTCTGGCGGTAGCCAGTGACGTTCACTGCATCCAGCTGGGTGGCCTCGGCGGCCGCCGGTGCGGACTGGGCGAAGGCGAGGGGAGCGGTCAATACCGAAGCAATGGCGGTTGCCAACAAGGTAACCGGTGTCTTTCCAAAACGACGCTTACGATCCATGCGGTGGGCTCCTTCCCCGGACGGGGAATCAAGCGAACTGGAAGGGGTGTGGGGATATCCCTGGCGAGTACTTCAGACGTGCTGTCGGGCCATTGCGGCCGCACGTGGACAGCCGTCAGGCCATGGCATGACCATGGCCTGCGGAGGATGAAAAAGCAGGGGCGGATCTGCGGAGAGAATGCGATCCGCCCCCTGCCAAAGTGCGTCTATCAGAACTTGTAACGCAGGCCCAGGGTGAACTGGCGGCCGGTCTCGCTGTATTCCAGCGGCAGCGATACCGATGGGTTGGCGACCCACGATTCCTGTGCTTCGTTGGTCAGGTTGGCACCTTCCAGGCTGATCTCCAGCTGGTCGCTGATGCGGTAGTGGATGGACGCATCAACGAAGGTGGTGCCGCTCTGGCCGTGCACGCCAAGACCTGCGCTGTCGAAGCCCTTTTCGGTGCCCGGCACCTGGATCAGGTAGTCGTCGCGGTTGGTCGCCGAAACACGGCCGGACCAACGCTCACCTTCGTAGAACAAGGTCGTGTTCCAGGAGTTGCGCGACAGGCCGGTCAGATCGGTCTTCTGTGCAAGCGCGCCGCTGCTGGTGATGTACTGCACCTTCGATTCCACATAGGTGTAGTTGAACTGCGCACCAAGGTTGGACCACTTGCCCGGCAGGAAGGTGAAGGGCTGGGTGTAGTTGAACTCGACACCGGTCAGGTCACCGCCCGGCGTATTGACCGGCAGCGAGAACACGAAGGTGTCATCCGGGCTGGCAGTCGTACCTGCCAGCAAGCTGGCCGGCAGGCCGCTTTCCGAATAGACACGGCTCTCGCGGGTGTTCTGGATGAAGCTGCCGATATCCTTGTAGAACAGGCCGACACCGAGCATGGCACCTTCGTTGAAGTACCACTCGAAGCCCAGATCCACGGTCTTGGCGCGGATCGGTTCCAGGTCGGGGTTGCCCGCGCTCACCGTCTTGGCACTACCGCTGACGCTGACGGTGACGCCCGGGGTCAGGCTGCCAAGACCCGGACGTGACATCACCTTGGCCGCACCCAAGCGGATCAGGAAGTCAGGCGTGATTTCCGCAACCAGGTTCAGCGACGGCAAGAAGTCGTTGTACTCACGCGTTGCGGTCGCCACGACCGGCGTGCCGGAACCGGTGGCGATGCCGTGCGAGGTCTGCTTGGTCTTGACGTAGCGTGCACCGATGTTGCCGGACACCGGAATCGAGCCCAGTTCGGTGGAGAAGCGACCCATCAACCAGCCACTGCGGTCCTGCTCCTCCACACCACGGATGCTGGGTGCGTAGTCGGCAACGGCAAAGGTGCCCTGATTGCTGAAGATGCCGAACTGGTCGGCAATCGCGCCGAAGTTCGGTACCACCCACTTGCCGGGCGAGCCTGACATGCCACCGAGACTGGCGATCTCCGTCATGTCCGCAGGTACCAGCTTGTTGCCAGTGCTGAAATTGGGGACCTCGGTTTCAGTCGCTTTGCGGCGACGTTCCATCGAGTCGAAGCTGTAGTTCTTGGCCTGGATGCCGCCGTCCAGGGTGAAGGACGGTCCCATCACCCAGGAGAAGTCGAGCTGACCATTGTGGAACTCGTTGGTCACGTAGTTCTGGCGCAGGCGAATGGTGGACAGCGTCCAGCCATTGGGGTCGGTCGGGCTTACACCGTAGTTGAACACCGGCTTGTTGGCATTGCCGCGGTAGTCGTAGCTGTAGCCATCCACATCCAGCTTGTCCATCATGATGGTCGCCTGGATCGGGTTCTCATGCTTGGACTTGGACGTACCGATCTTGCCGGTGATGGTGAAGTTGTCGGTCAGTCGGTGCTCACCATCGAGGCTGAGCTGGTAGAAATCGGTGGTCCATTCGTCGTGGCGGTTTTCCGCACGGATGTCCACGTTGTCCATCTTTGCGTAGACCAACGCGCCGTTCTCGATCACGCCATCGGTGACCACGGTCTGCGCCTTGCCAGCCGTACCGGTCTTGCTCAGGCCATTGGCTTCGATGTACTTCTCGTCGCGCTTGGCGTCGATCTTGGAGTACAGCATGTCCAGGTTGAAGCTGGTGCGATCGCTGGGCTTGAACTGCAGCGCACCGGTAACACCCAGACGCTTCTGGTCATGCTCGATCAGCGTGTAACGCGGGAATCGCGGCGTGTACACCTTGTCGCTGCAGACGCCGGGGAAGGGCGCGGTGCCAGTGGAGCAACCGGCGAAGCCGACACCGTTCGGATTGGCGGTGTTGGTGGGGGTGTTGGCAAGCGCATTGGCCCAACGCACGGTGCCACTGCCTTCTTCGACGGTTTCGCGTTCGGAGTAGGCCACCGAGAACAACGCACCGAACTTGCCATCGGCCCAGCTGTTGGCGATCAAACCGGCAAAGCGCGGCATCGCCGACTGCGAGGCATCGTTGTAGGACGCCTGCACGTTGCTGACGATGGTCAGGCCGTCATAGTCGAACGGACGGCCGGTACGCAGGTCGACGGTGGCGCCCAGCGAGCCTTCATCCACATCCGCCGAGGCGGTCTTGCGCGCGATCAACTGGGTGAACAGGTCGGCGGCGAATACGTTGAAGTCGAAACCACGGCCGCGGTTGGTACCGCCCTGGCCGTCGGTGCTGCCAACCGTGCTCAGTGCTTCCAGGCCGTTGATACGTACGCGGGTGAAGTCCGGGCCCAGGCCGCGCACCGAGATGTTGCGGCCTTCACCACCATCACGGGTGATCACCACACCAGGAATGCGCTGCAGCGACTCGGCCAGGTTGCTGTCCGGGAACTTGCCGATGTCCTCGGCGACGATGGCATCAACAACGCCGGCTTCGCCGCGCTTGATGTCCAGCGCCTTCTCCACGCTGGCGCGATAGCCAGTGACGGTCACTGCATCCAGTTCGGTGGCAGCGGTGGCCGGCGCAGCTGCATCCTGGGCCATGGCAGCGCCTGCCTGCAGCGCCAAACTGATCCCCAATGCGAGCAAGGTAACCGGTGTCTTTTTCTGCGAGTTACGTGGATTCATGTGCTTCCCCTCTCCAAGGTTTGCATTCGATGCAGTGGCTCCGGCTTGTGCTTTTCGCCGGATGACACCGCTGGTCAAAACGGAAAGTAGCAGCTGCGTGAAGAGGGAGCATCTTGCACTGCAACAGGGAGCAAACAGGGCGGAAACCATTGTCTGAAGGACATTGGAGGACGGTAACACGGGCAACCAAAGGGACAGTTGCGACCGAATGACACCGATAGCCAATCAACCATGCCATGATGCGCGCCGATCGACGAGGAGACAGGAATGGCGATGATTTCCCCCCGTGTTGTCTGTTTTGGTGAGCTGCTGCTGCGCTTGGGCGCGCCCGGTAACCAGCTGTTGTTGCAGTCGCCCACGCTGGACGTGCATGCCGGCGGTGCCGAAGCCAATGTCGGCGTGTCGTTGGCGCACTTCGGCCACGACGTGGCGATGATCAGCGTGGTTGCCGACAACCCGCTGGGTGCGGCGGTGGCCGGTGAACTGCGCCGCCATGGCGTGGACACCTCGCGCGTGCGCCGCAGCGACGGCCGCATGGGCCTGTATTTCCTGACCACCGGCGCCGGCCACCGGCCCAGCGAAGTGGTCTATGACCGCGCCGACTCGGCCTTCGCCAGCGTCCGCGCCGACAGCTACGACTGGCCTGCGCTGCTGCAGGGCGCGCAGTGGCTGCACCTGTCCGGGGTCAGCCCAGCCCTGGGCATGGATGCCGCGCAGGCCACCCTGGCCGCCGCACGCGCTGCCAACGAGCGCGGCATCAAGGTGTCCTTCGACGGCAACTTCCGGCCCAAGCTGTGGGAGCGCTGGGGCGGCGACGCCAAGGCGATCCTGCGCGACCTGTTCGACTGCGCGCACATCGTATTCGCCGACTACCGCGACATCGGCGTGGTGCTGGGCGGCGAGTTCAACCAGGCCGAGCCGCAGGCACGCGTCGATGCTGCCGCGGCGATGGCATTCGCGGCGTTCCCGCGCCTGCAGTACATGGCCTGCACACAGCGCAACGCGCACAGCGTTGGCCACCATTCGCTGGGTGCGATGCTGCTTGGGCGCGATGGCACGCGTGCATTGGCACCGGCCGAAGAGCTGACCGATATCGTCGATCGCATCGGCGGCGGTGACGCGTTCGCGGCCGGCGTGCTGCACGGTCTGATCGAAGGCATGGATGCGGAAACCACGATCCGCTTCGGCCTGGCCGCTGGCTGCCTGAAGCATTCCATTCCCGGTGATTTCAACCCAGTCGGCGTGGCCGACGTCATGGCCCTGATGGGCGAAGGAAAATTCGATGTCCGGCGCTGATCCGCGCGTACGCGCAGTGCTCAAACTGGCCCCGGTGATTCCGGTGTTCACTCCCGACAATGTCGACGATGCGGTACAGGTGGCGCAGGCCTTGTTCAACGGCGGCCTGCCGGTGATCGAGGTGACCTTGCGCACCGCAAACGCGATGGATGCGATCAAGGCCATGGTCGAGGCCGTGCCTGATGCGGTGGTCGGTGCCGGCACCGTGCTGACGCCGGCGCAGATGGAGAAGCTGAAATCGGTGGGTGGTCGCTTTGCGGTGTCACCTGGCGCCACCGACACGCTGTATGCGGCGGCACGCGATACCGATCTGCCGTTCCTTCCGGGTGTGGCGACTTCGTCCGAGTTGATGCGCGGCCTGGAGCACGGGCTGGATACGTTCAAGTTCTTCCCGGCTGTGCAGGCCGGCGGCGTGGGCATGTTGTCGGCCTGGAATGGCCCGTTCGGCGATGTGCGGTTTTGCCCGACCGGGGGCATCAGCGCGCAGACTGCATCGCAGTTCCTGCATCTGCCGAATGTGCTGTGCGTGGGCGGTTCGTGGTTGACCACGCGTGAGCTGTTGCAGGCGCGTGATTGGACGGGGATTGAGACACTGGCAAGAGCTGCGGCTGTTTTGCCGGGTTGATGCTGGGGTTGCGGACTAGATCAAGATCAAAAGCTCACCCCTCCCCAACCCTCCCCTTCGCTACGCGAAAGGAAGGGGGTTGAAGCTGCAGTTGCGCAGGATGCTGCAGGCCGCACGAACCACCCCCTCCCTTTCGCGCAGCGAAGGGGAGGGCCGGGGAGGGGTGCTGTTGCTGTTGCTGTTGCTCAGCTTTAAAGCTTCAAGCGCCGATACAAGGTACTGCGGTTAACCCCCAACCTTTTCGCCGCCAGACTCACGTTGCCATCGCAGGCCGCCAAGGTCTGCCGCATCACATCCAAAGCCAGTTCCTGCAAACTGCCATCCACCACCGGAGCAGCAGCAATACGTCGCGCAGCCTGATGCAGATACTCCGGCAGCAGTTCCATATCAATCACCGCACCCGGTTCGGTCAACGCCACCAAGGTGCGCAGGCAGGCCGCAAGCTGGCGCAGATTGCCCGGCCAGTCATACGCAACCAGCGCACGCTCCGCCTCAACACTCAACACACGGCCTTGCGCCAAGGGCTGCCACATCGCCTGCAGCAGCTGTGCGCGGTCGTCCGCATCACGCAGCGGCGACAGCCGCATCACGTGATCGGCAATGCGGTAGTACAGATCGGAACGGAAACGGCCTTCATCCATCGCCTGCTGCAGATCGCAGTGGGTGGCGCAGATCAGCATGAAATCCAACTTGACCGGCTTGCCGCCGCCCAACGGTGACAACTCGCGGTCCTGCAGTACGCGCAGCAGGCGTGGCTGCAGCGCCAACGGCATGTCGCCGATTTCATCGAGGAATAACACGCCGCCTTGCGCCTGCCGCAGCAGGCCCTGGCTGCCTTGTCGGCGCGCGCCGGTGAACGCGCCTTCCTCGTAACCGAACAGTTCGGCTTCGATCAGTCCCTCCGGCAGCGCTGCGCAATTCACCGCAACGAAGGGCTTGCCGCTGCGGCTGCCTTGCGCGTGCAGCGCGCGCGCCGCCACTTCCTTGCCGGTGCCGGTTTCGCCCTGCAGCAGCACCGGCAGGCCGGCTTCCAGAACACGGCCAGCGCGCAGCAACTGCTCGCGCTGGCTGGTATCGAATACAACGGCGGGTGCGGCAACCGTGGTTGGCAAGGGCCGCGCCAACGGTTGCGTGGTGCTGGTCGTCCGCGTGCGCGCTGCGGGTGTTGGCGCATCCAGTTGGCCATGCAGCAGGCGACCGCTGCGATCCTGCAACATGCCTTCATCGCGCATCCGCGACAACGGCATCTCGAACAGTGCCTCATACGACGCGCGGCCGATATCGCCACGCTCCAGGCCGAACAGATGCAGGCCGACGCCATTGGCGGCCACCAGGCGGCCGTTGCGGAAACCGAGCACGGCTTCGCCTGCGGTGCCCAGCAAGGTGCGGTCGTGGTGCAGGCGCAGCAGTTCGCAGTCGCCAATGCCGTTCTCGAAGAAGCGGTGTTCGATGCGGTTGGCGGCCAACCGCGCCAGACCCATCGCGTGCATCTGCTGCACACTGGCCGGGCCGCTGATGTCGAGCACACCGGCCAATTGCCCATGCGGATCATGGATGGGCATGGCCGAGCAGCTGAGGATGCCGTGCGGTGCGTAGAAGTGTTCGCCGCCACGCACCTCCACCGCGCGGCCCTCGACGATCGCGGTGCCGATGGCATTGGTGCCCACCGCTGATTCGCTCCAGCACACACCGGGCATCAAGGCCACCCGCCCGGCCTTGTCGAGGAAACCGGCGCTGCCTTCTGCATTGAGGATCCAGCCGCTCTCATCGGTCAGCAGCACGATGCTGCCGGTGCTGGCGGTGTGTGCGGCCAGCCCATCCAGCTCAGCGCGCGCCAATCGCCACAAGCGCTCATGGCGTTCGCGCAGTTCGCGCAGGTTGTGGCCAGGCAGGGGTTCCAGGGCGGGCTCGGCATCCACCAGCAGGCCGCTGCGCTGGCAGCGCCGCCATGACTGCAGGATGTTGTCGGGGACGGTGCCCACGGGCGTGGTGCCGCGCTCGAAGAACGAGCGGCGGGCGTTGCCCACGCGATGTTGCAGTGCCAGTGCCATGACCGCTCCTGTGTCGCATTTTGCGACAGCTGTTCAAACCACTGTTCCGATTAACACCACACCCGGACGGGCGCTGCAATCACCTGCGGTTTCGCAGTGCAGCAAATCTGTCGACGTGTCGCCGCAATCAATGGCTTTTCATCGTGCCGCAACGCAACAGGCGGAACTTGGCATCGCTCTTGCGCCCGTTGTAGCCACCGCCACACACGCGGCCCACACACCGCTGAACCGGAGATTCCACAGATGAACGCAGTCCTGTCCGCCAAACCGCATGCCACCGATCCGCAGTCCCTGTTCAAAGCCCGCTATGGCAACTACATCGGCGGCCAATGGGTAGCGCCCCGCAGTGGCCAGTATTTCGACAACACCACGCCGATCACCGGCAAGGTGTTCACCCAGGTTGCGCGCTCCAATGCCGAAGACGTGGAGCTGGCGCTGGACGCCGCGCACGCGGCCAAGGATGCCTGGGGCAAGCGCTCGACCACCGAGCGCGCCAATATCCTCAACCGCATTGCGGATCGTATCGAGGAAAATCTTGAACTGATCGCCCATGCCGAGACCTGGGACAACGGCAAGCCGATCCGCGAGACCCTCAACGCCGATGTGCCGTTGATGGCCGATCACTTCCGCTACTTCGCCGGTGCCTTGCGTGCACAGGAAGGCAGCCTGTCGCAGATCGACAACGACACCGTGGCCTATCACTTCCACGAACCGCTGGGCGTGGTCGGGCAGATCATCCCGTGGAACTTTCCGCTGCTGATGGCGGCGTGGAAGCTGGCACCGGCACTGGCCGCCGGCAACTGCGTGGTGCTGAAGCCGGCCGAGCAGACCCCGGCCTCGATCCTGGTGCTGATGGAAGTGATTGGCGACCTGCTGCCGCCGGGCGTGCTCAACATCGTCAACGGTTTCGGTCTGGAAGCCGGAAAACCTCTGGCCAGCAGCCCGCGTATTGCCAAGATCGCCTTCACCGGCGAGACCAGCACCGGCCGACTGATCATGCAGTACGCCAGCCAGAACCTGATCCCGGTGACGCTGGAGCTGGGCGGCAAGTCGCCCAACATCTTCTTCGCCGACGTGATGGCCGAGGACGATGATTTCCTCGACAAAGCGGTGGAAGGCTTCGTGATGTTCGCCTTCAACCAGGGCGAGGTCTGCACCTGTCCGTCGCGGGTACTGATCCAGGAATCGATCTACGAGAAATTCATGGAGCGTGCACTGGCACGGGTAGCGGCGATCAAGCAGGGCAATCCGCTGGACCCCAACACCATGGTGGGTGCGCAGGCCTCGCAGGAGCAGCTGCAGAAGATCCTGTCCTATATCGAGATCGGCAAGGCCGAAGGCGCCGAAGTGTTGATCGGCGGTGAGCAGAATCAGCTCGACGGTGATCTGGCCGACGGTTTCTACGTGAAGCCGACGGTGTTCAAGGGCCACAACAAGATGCGCGTGTTCCAGGAGGAAATCTTCGGGCCGGTGGTGTCGGTCACCACCTTCAAGACCGAAGAAGAAGCGCTGGAGATCGCCAACGACACCTTGTACGGCCTCGGTGCCGGCCTGTGGAGCCGCGACGCTTCACGCCTGTACCGCATGGGCCGTGCGATACAGGCAGGGCGGGTGTGGACCAACTGCTACCACGCCTATCCGGCACATGCCGCGTTCGGTGGCTACAAGCAATCGGGCATCGGCCGCGAGAACCACAAGATGATGCTCGACCACTACCAGCAGACCAAGAACCTGCTGGTCAGCTATTCCCCGAAAAAGCTGGGTTTCTTCTGAACCAAGCCCGGATCCGCCCGGTCGGCACTGGCCGGGCGTGATCTGGATCAAGGCGCCAGGCCGAGCTTGGCGCGAAGCTGGACTTATCCCCCGCAAAGGAGATCCATTGATGGACAAGACGATGAAGGCGGCCGTGGTCCGCGCGTTCGGCAAGCCGCTGGTGATTGAGGAAGTAATCGTTCCGCGCCCGGCCGCAGGCGACATCCTGGTCAAGATCGAGGCCTGTGGCGTCTGCCACACCGACCTGCACGCCGCCGAAGGCGACTGGCCGGTGAAGCCCAATCCCCCGTTCATTCCCGGCCACGAAGGCGTCGGCCACGTGGTCGCGGTGGGTGCAGGCGTCACCCATATCAAGGAAGGCGACCGCGTCGGCATTCCGTGGCTGTATTCGGCCTGCGGCTACTGCGAGCACTGCCTGGGCGGCTGGGAAACCCTGTGCGAAGCGCAGCAGAACAGTGGTTATTCGGTGAACGGCGGGTTCGCCGAATACGCGCTGGCCAATGCCAACTACGTCGGCCTGCTGCCCAAGGAAGTGGGTTTCGTTGAGATCGCGCCGATCCTGTGCGCGGGCGTCACCGTCTACAAGGGCTTGAAGGTCACCGATACCAAGCCCGGCGACTGGGTGGCGATCTCCGGTATCGGCGGCCTCGGCCATATGGCGGTGCAATACGCCAAGGCGATGGGCTTGAATGTGGCGGCGGTGGATATCGACGACAGCAAGCTGGCCCTGGCCAAGCGCCTGGGCGCCAGCATCACCGTCAATGCCCGCAACACTGATCCTGCCGCTTTCCTGAAGAAGGAAATCGGCGGCGCGCATGGTGCTCTGGTCACCGCGGTATCGCCCAAGGCCTTCGAGCAGGCACTCGGTATGGTGCGACGTGGTGGCACGGTGTCCTTGAATGGTCTGCCGCCGGGTGACTTCCCGCTGGACATCTTCGGCATGGTGCTCAATGGCATCACCGTGCGTGGTTCGATCGTCGGCACCCGCCTGGACCTGCAGGAATCGCTGCAGTTCGCTGCCGAAGGCAAGGTCGCGGCGACGGTGAGCACCGACAAGCTGGAGAACATCAACGACGTGTTCAAGCGCATGCATGCAGGTGCGATTGAAGGGCGCGTGGTGTTGGACTTCAACGCCTGATCGCAACCGGCCAGCACATCCGCACCTCCCCCGGGGTGTGCTGGCTGGATTGCTTTTTGCTTTGGCTATTGATCTTCTCCTCTCCCCTTGCGGGAGAGGATGCCGAAGGCAGGAGAGGGTGCGGCGAAGCCGCAATAGCTCACGCACCTCCAGATTACATACCCATCGGTAGCCAAGCATTGCCAGCTTCGCGGCTGACGCCGCTCCCACAAAACAGCTGCGTGCCGAAGGCAGGAGAGGGGGCAGCAAAGCCGCTGAGCTCACGCAACGTCAGATTGCATCTCAATCGGTAACCAAGCATCGCCAGCTTCGCGGCTGACGCCGCTCCCACAAAAGCCCCCCACCTTCTCGACTAGCGTGCATGCACCGCCGCCACCGGCATGCGATCCAGCGCCAGCCACGCGTCTTCAACAAGATCCCGCACCTGCTCCCAGCGTAGCCGCGAACCGCCGCGCGCCTGTTCCCAATGCTCGGCAAGCTCCACATCGGTGTCGCCGCTGCCACGCGGCCAATCCGCCGCATGCGTTGCCAGTGCGAATGCATAGGCCGGTTGCAGGTCCAGCCAACCGCGTGCACCACGCCGCCGCCGTGCATAGTCATCCAGGCTGTACTGGACGAAGTCCTGCGCCACTTCGTCGGCAGCGTGCTGGCTGCGCCTTAGCCGGCCACGCCGCATCACCTTGGGATCGGCACCAAACAAGGTTGGTGCAATGGGGTGTTCGATGCGATCGGGGCGGTACATGGCACAACCCTCCCTGTTGGGCGCTAACAGTTACGCCCGGGGCTGTTAGTTGGGGGTGAGCGGGGTGTTTAGATGGTTGTTGGGTGGGTGCAACGGCAAAATCAGGGGCAGAAGCACCCCTCCCCAGCCCTCCCCTTGCCTGCGGCAAAGGGAGGGGGCAAAGCGCGCCTAGCTCGCGGCCAGGCTGCTCAACGCGTCCATTGCCATTGCAGGCCAACGGTGAAGCCGCGATCTGGGCCAGGCTCGTAATAGCGCTGGTTGCCGTCGTTGACGATCACCGAGCCGATGTAGCGCTGGTCCAGCAGGTTATCCACACGGGCGAAGGCGCGCAGCGGCCCGCGTGAGGTGGCCCATTGCCGCGCCATCTCCAGGTTCAGCAGGCCATAACCGGCTGCGTCGGCGCTGCCCAGATCGTTCGCGCCGATGTCGCTGGCAGCCACCACTTCGGCCGCCCACTGCCACGGCCCCGGCTGCCATTGCCAGCGCGCGAACAACTGCTGGCGTGGCACGCCCGGCAAACGTGTGCCCGCAGCTACCAGGTTGCGGGGCTGGGTGCAGGGCGAGGGCAGGCCGGTACAGGTCAGGTAGGCATCGCGCACGCTGGCTTGTAGCCAGGTATAGGCCAGCTGCAGTTGCTGGTCGGCAGCAATCGGCTGCTGCCAGCTCAGTTCCGCGCCTTGGCGCCGGGTCGCACCGATGTTGCGATAGCTGCTGCGGCCACCACTATTGGTCGCCACCGCCAGTTCGTCATCGCTGTCGGCACGGAACAGTGCCAGCTCCAAGCGCGCACCGCTCTGCGCCCGCCATTTGCCGCCGATCTCGTAATTGCGAGTGCTGCCGGCCGCCAGATCCAAGGCCAGACCTGCACCGCCATCAGCGCGATAGCCCAGCTCATTGAAAGTCGGTGTTTCAAAGCCCCGCCCAGCCGAGGCGTACAGGCGCAGATCGTCACTGGCACGGAACACCAGACCCGCCACCGGTGTGGTCGCCGAGTAATCACGGCTGCCGCTGTCATCGGGATTGGTGGCGGTGATGTAGCGGTCGCGCGAACGGAACTGCACCTCGCTGTGGCGCGCACCCAGCAATGCCGACCAGCGCGGGCTGAACTGCCACCAGGCCTGGACGAACTGGTCGATGTTCTGCACCCGGTCGTCTTGGTCACGACGCAGCCGGCCCTTGATGCCCAGCGTGCTGCCGATGAAGTTCTCGTAGCCGGTCCGGTGCTGCTGCTGGCGGTCGGCATTTGCGCCGACCACCAACTCCAGCGGCTTGCCAGCCAGTTGCCCGTGCCAGGCCCAGCGCGCGTCCACGCCGCCGTAATCGCTGTCCAGGTCGATCACCCCGCCCGAATGCAGGGGACTGTTCTGCGGCCCCGGCGGGATCGCCAGGAACTGCTCCACCGCGCGCTGCCCGGCATAACCCATCAGCCGCCAGGTCTGCTGACCACGCTCGGCGCTGTAGACCGCACCGAGCTGCGTCTGCCGCACCGACTTGCGGGTGTTGTACTGGGTAGCCACGGCGGTGGCCTGGCGCGGGTTCGCGCGCACCTGCTCACGGCTCAGCCCCAACGGGTCCTGCGCATGCGGCGCATCGAAACCGTTGAACAACAGTTCCAACCGCTGGCCGGCCGCCAGATCAAAGCCCAAGCGCGCATTCACCGATTCACGTCGGGCCGCGCTGTGCTCGCGCCAGCCATCGGTACGGAAATGGTTGGCCGCCACGTTGTAGTGCAAGGCCCCGGCCAGGCCCTTCAGCTGCACGCCGGTGCTGGAGGTATTGTTGCTGCCATGGCTGCTGCGCAGCCGCCACGGATCGCCGTCCTGCCCGTCCGCGCTCCACAGCTGCAGCACGCCACCGGAGGAATTGCCGTACAGCGCCGAGAACGGCCCGCGCAGCACCTCCACCCGATCGGCACCAAATACGTTGAAGTGCGAAAGCTGCCCCTGGCCATCGGGCATGGTCGCCGGCACCCCGTCGACCAGCAGCCGCACCCCGCGCACGCCGAAGGTGGAGCGCGCGCCAAAGCCGCGCAGCGACAGCTGGGTGTCCTGTGCATAGTTCTGCCGGTCACGTGCCAGCAAGCCGGGCACGGCGCCCAGCACTTCGGAAAGCTGCGCGCCACGGCCATTGCTGTCGGCGTCCAGCGCCAGCGTGGTGCTGGCGGCGGGCAGGTCGAAATCATCCACCGCATGGACCTTGGCCGCCTGAACCAGCACCCGATCCAGGCTGGTGGCAGGCAGCTCATCAGCCATGGCCGGCCATGCCAGCAACAGCCCGTAGAACACGAAAAACCGATTACAAGTCCGCATCCGGGCATCATCCCCGATCTTCGGAGGCGGTGACATCGCCCTGCGCGCTGAAGTTCCAGCTGAAACCCTACGGCCAGCGGGCTCCAGCCCTGTTAGGATGATGCGGTTCTGAGCGCGTCGTTGCTGCATCCCGCGCCGAGCACCCCCACTCCCCGCCACTGATACGAGTATCGCCGTGTCCTTCTTTGCAAACGTGGAACAGGTACCTGGTGACCCGATTCTGGGTCTGACCGAGGCTTACAACGCTGACAGCCGCACCACCAAGGTCAATCTTGGCGTGGGCATCTACTACGACGAAAGCGGCCGCATTCCGCTGCTGCGCGCCGTCAAGCAGATCGAGCAGACGCTGGCCGCCGAGGCCAAGCCGCGCGGTTACCTGCCCATCGACGGCCTGCCGGCCTACACCCAGGCCACCCAGAAGCTGGTGTTCGGCGAAGCTTCGGATCTGCTGGCCGCTGGCCGCGTCGCGACCTCGCAGACCGTTGGCGGCAGCGGTGCGCTGCGCGTTGGCGCCGACCTGCTGAAGCGCCTGCTGCCGCACGCCACCATCGCCATCAGCAATCCGAGCTGGGAAAACCACCGCGCCGTGTTCGGCGCCGCCGGTTTTGACGTGGTCGACTACACCTATTACGACAACGCCGCGCACGGCCTGGACTTCGCCGGCATGCTGGCCGACCTGCAGAAGCTGCAGCCGGGCACCGTGGTGCTGCTGCACGCCTGCTGCCACAACCCGACCGGCGCCGATCTGAGCACCGAGCAGTGGAAGCAGGTTGCTGCGCTGATGAAGGACCGTCAGCTGTTCCCCTTCATCGACATGGCCTACCAGGGCTTCGACAAGGGCATCACCCAGGACGGCCAGGCCGTGCGCATCGTCGCCGAGGCCGGCATCGACAGCTTCATCGTCGCCAACTCGTACTCCAAGTCGTTCTCGCTGTACGGCGAGCGCGTCGGTGCGTTGTCGGTGGTGGGCCCGGATGCAACCTCGACCAAGGCCGTGCAGTCGCAGGTCAAGCGCATCATCCGCACCATCTACTCCAGCCCGTCCACCCACGGCGCCGCGCTTGTCGCCGGCGTGCTGAACAGTGGCGAGCTGCGTGGCGTGTGGGAAGCCGAGCTGACCGAAATGCGTGAGCGCATCCACGCTCTGCGTGCTGGCATGGTGCAGAAGTTGGCCGCCCTGGGCGCGCCGGAATTCGGCTTCATCCAGCAACAGGCCGGCATGTTCTCCTACTCGGGCCTGAGCAAGGCACAGGTAGACAAGCTGCGTGACGACTACGGCATCTACGCCGTCGGCACCGGCCGCATCTGCGTTGCCGCGCTGAGCCAGAACAACCTGGATTACGTGGCCAAGGCGGTTTACGAAGTCAGCCGCGGCTGATGCAGCGTTGCTGCTGATGTGATGAAAAGCCCGGGGAAACCCGGGCTTTTTTGTGGCTTGAGGGTTGTGGATAAGGCTGTGGAGCAAAGGCTTCAGAGCTTTAAAGCACCCCTCCCCAGCCCTCCCCTTGCCTACGGAAAAGGAAGGGGGCAATAGCTGCAGCCCTCGCCATTTCGCGAACTGCAGCTTAGCCCCCTCCCTTGCGCCAAGCGCAGGGGAGGGTTGGGGAGGGGTGCCGTTGCTCCAGCTCTTGCCGTTGCCATTACCCAAAGCCTTATCCACACCCCCCTGTGGATATCCAACAGCTACCCCGGCACCAGCCAGGTAACCAGCACCGCAGCCGCCACCATCGCCCCAAGCCCAATCGCCACACCAGCCCCATAGCGCACACCACCGCTGGCAAACGCCAAAACCGACTTGGCCAACGACGCCGAGGCCAGCAGCGCCACCACACCCCAACGCGCCTGCGCCAACTCCAGGCCACCAGAAGCGGTAAGCCCGGCAATACTCGCCGCCGCCGCGTGCAGCTCACCCAAGGCGGCAATCGTCGCCCCGGCCAGGGCACCGGCCTGCCCGAACAACTGCCGCAGCCCTTCGGACAACAGCAGCACCACCGCAATCACCAACGCGATCAGCAGGGCGTGCTTCAACTGGAAGGCCTTGCTTGCCGGCCCTTGCGGCACCGCTTCATCGGCCACATGGCGCAGCCCCAACGCCGAGCACAGCAACAAAACCAGACACGCCGCCGCCAAAGGCCATGCTGACGCTTTCAGCAACGTCGCCGAACTTGTGCCGATAACGGCGGCAAACAGCAATAACGAAGCAAGATTAGCCAATAACGCCGCCGCTACCGAAGGCATCACCAAGGCCGGCGCAGCGCGACTGCTGCGGCCAAACCCAGCCACTGCCGCGGTAGATGAGGCGAAGCCCGAAAAGAACCCGGCCACGGGCAAACCCCAGCGCGCGCCCACCGCGCGCAGCGTGATATGGCCGAGCATGCCCACGCCCATCACCAGCACCACGATCTGCCACAGCTTGGACGGCACCAGCACGCCCCAGGGATCGACCGCGCTATCCGGCAGCATCGGCAGCACCACCAATGCGCAGGCGGCCAGCAGCAGGGCATCGCGCACTTCCTGGTCGCTGATCACTTCCCGGCTCAGCCGCGCCAATGGCGCCTTCGCCCACAACAGGATCGCCACCACCACGCCCAGCGCTGCCGCCAGCGTCTGCTGCTGCATGCCCAAGCCGCCCAACAGCACAGTTATCAACAGGGCGATTTCACCGGTCAGGCCGGGATCTTCACGCGAAGTGATCCGGTAACTGGTCCACGCCAGCGCCGCCACCGCCAGCAGCGCGACCACGAATACCGCTTGGCCCAGCATCAGCGCTGCCGCACCCAACAAGGCCGACAGCGCATGCGTACGAACGCCGGCCTGCAGGCTCTTGCGGCCACCGTGCTGGCGCTCGCGCACCGCGCCGATAAGCAGGCCGATGCCCAAGGCAGTCAGCAAACCGTGTGTGGCCTGGTTCCAATCCATCGTGTTCTCCAGCAAGGACCTGAATGGTACGAGGCCTGTGGATAAAGCCAATACCCACGGACTTATCCACATCTCATTCCGATCTGGAGTTATCCCCAAACGCTTGTGGATAAGCCTCTTACGCCCGCCATGGCTGGGCTTTCCCCCGCCACGGCAACTGCGCAGCGCATCGGCTGGCAGGCGCTGTCCAGATTTGTCCACAGAAAGACAAAGTCTGGCCACGGCTCGCTAAAAGCCGAGCCAGCCGCGACAATAGCGCCCCTTTCGTCTGAAGGTAGTTGCCGTCCATGTCCCGTACGTCGCTGACCCGTTTCCTGATCGAAGAACAGCATGCCAAGCGCATCAACGCCGACCTGCGCCAGTTGGTGGCCGTTGTCGCCCGCGCCTGCACCAGCATCTCGATCGCTGTCAGCAAGGGCGCCCTGGGCGGCGTGCTGGGCGATGCCGGCACCGGCAACGTACAGGGTGAGGCGCAGAAGAAACTCGACGTGATCTCCAACGAGATCCTGCTCGAAGCCAATGCCTGGGGTGGCCACCTGGCCGCCTGCGCCTCCGAGGAAATGGATCACAGCCAGCCGGTGCCGTCGGAATACCCGCTGGGCGACTTCCTGCTGCTGTTCGATCCCCTCGATGGCAGCTCCAACATCGACGTCAACGTCTCGGTCGGCACCATCTTCTCGGTGCTGCGCTCGCCCAAGGGTGTGGATAAGCCAGGCGACGAGCACTTCCTGCAGCCGGGCACCCAACAAGTCGCCGCCGGTTACTGCATCTACGGGCCCAGCACCATGCTGATCCTGACCGTCGGCCATGGCACCCACGCCTTCACCCTGGACCGTGAAACCGGCGAGTTCGTGCTGACCCAGCGCGGCATGCAGGTGCCAACCGACACCAAGGAATTCGCCATCAACATGTCCAACCAGCGCCACTGGGAAGCGCCGATGCAGGGCTACGTGGCTGACCTGCTGGCCGGCAAGGACGGCGTGCGCGGCAAGGACTTCAACATGCGCTGGATTGCCTCGATGGTGGCCGACGTGCATCGCATCCTGACCCGCGGTGGCATCTTCATCTACCCGTGGGACAAGAAGGACCCGTCCAAGGCCGGCAAGCTGCGCCTGATGTACGAAGCCAACCCGATGTCGCTGCTGGTCGAACAGGCCGGCGGCGCCGCCACCAACGGCCGCGAGCGCATCCTCGACATCGCCCCGACCCAGCTGCACCAGCGCGTGCCGGTGTTCCTCGGCTCGAAGAACGAAGTAGCCGAAGCCACCCGCTACCACCGCGAGCACGACCTGCAGGGCTGAGCTTCTGCCCCCTCCCTTTGCCGCAGGCAAGGGGAGGGTTGGGGAGGGGTTGGTTTTTGAGGCCTTTCAGGCATTACCTGGAAAGCCCCTGCCGAGCATGGCTCGGCACTACACATGCGGGGCGGTTCGCGCCACCATCGGCGGTAGCTCTCCGGAGATACCGTCGATGCGCACATTGATACTGCTGTTGTTGTTGCTCCCCGGCTGGGCCTGGGCACAGACACCGGCAACGCTTGAACAAGCCGATACGGCGTGGAACCAACTGCGCCTGCAAGGAGATGCCAAAGCGCTAGCACCACTGCTAGCCGACGACTGGCTGCTCACCCATTCCGATGGCCGCGTGCAGCACAAGGCCGACTATCTGCACGAGCTGGCAACGCGCCAGCGCCGCAACACCCGCATCGACAACGAAGACGTGCAGGTCCGCCAGCATGGCGACACCGCGGTGATCACCGGCACCAGCGTGCAAGCCGCCATCAGCGATGGCAAACCCTGGGAAGGCAGGTTCCGCTTCACCCGCGTCTGGCTGCTGCGCGACGGCCAATGGCAGATGCTGGCCTCGCACTCCTCCCGGCTGGAAGCCACGCAATGAGCGTGCCCGACTTCATCGAGGTCTACGACAACGCACTGACCGCCGCCGACTGCGCAGCCATCGTCGAACGTCTGCGCCACAGCACACAGCTCAAACCCGGCCAGGTCGGTAGCGGTGTGTTTCCCGAACTCAAACGCAGCCACGACCTGCGCATCAGCGGCAATGAGGGCTGGCGCGATGTCGAGCAGCGTCTGCAGCAGGCGGTGTTCAACGGCATGCTGCAGTACCTGCGGCGTTATCCACAGGTTCTGATTTCGCCTTTGATGCTGCAAGTACCCGATGCGCAAGGCCAGGCGCGACGACTGCGTGCGGATGATTTCCAAGGTATGAACGATGCCGCGCTATCCGAGCTCGCGCGCACCTGCCTGCGCCCCGGCGCAATCAACCTGCAGTGGTACACAGCAGGCGAGGGCGGCTATCCCTACTGGCACTGTGAGCTGTTCCCGCGCGATCCAGGCGGTGAAACACTGCATCGGCACCTGCTGTGGACGCTATACCTCAACGACGGCTTCGAGGATGGCGAGACCGAATTCCTGTTCCAGCAACGCAAGGTGGTGCCGCGTACTGGCAGTTTGTTGATTGCGCCTACGGCATTCACCCATACCCATCGTGGCAATCGCCCGCAGGGTGGGGATAAGTTCATTGCGACCAGTTGGATATTGTTCCAGTCGGCGCAGCGCTTGTATGGCGAGGGAGGCTAGTTGCAACCATTCCTGCGGAAAGCTCGTTATTGGGTAGAGCGGCGCCATGCTCCGCTGGGGCTTTCCCGGTAAGGCCTCTGCCGAGCATGGCTCGGCACTACAGAGACTGTTGCAACCTTGCGTCATCACAGAGGTGCCCACCAATGAAATGGCTTGCATTGTTTGCGCTGCTGGTAGTTCTGCTCAATTTGATTGCCAGCTTCTTCATCTTCCGCATCAACGATCAGACCGGTACGCAACGCCTGCTCCAGCTCGCTGTGGTCTGGCTGTTACCGGTCATCGGTGCAGTACTGTGCTTGGCATTCGCCACATCCTTGCTGCCTGCCGCTGCGCGCGGCCAGGCAACTGACGCCGGCATGATGGTTGGCGATATCTCTGGCCATCACATTGCCGACGGAAGCGATTGCAGTGATGCAGTTTCCTGCGACGGAGGTGGCGGCGGTGGGGACTGATGGATGCGCTTTCTTCAAATCTCGTCGTAGCAGAGATCGTCCGGGTCAACGCCGACATGATCCGGCGTAGGCAGCTCCAGCAAGCGTACTGCTGCGATCTCATTCTTCCCCAACAGCAATGCCTTGGCCACGCGATGCATACCATCCATCACCCGTCCCTGCGGACAGAGAATGATCGGATACTGCAGGTCCGCGGCTTCAACCAGCTGCATATGCTCGATCACCTGCCTGCATGTCGCGGGCGGTGAGTCGGCGTCCCACCAATAGGCTTCGTCCAGCTCGGCGACCGCTGATAGCGCGATGCAGGAAACCGGAAGGTCACGACTCAGTGCAATCAAACGATGCACGTCCCAGGCCAACAAACCTGCCTCGCTCTGACGGAAGTGGTATTGCCTGCGCATGGTTTCATGGCCAACGAAATTCAGGCGACAGCGTAACGCACTACCTGTAGAGCGGAGCCATGCTCCGCTGGAGCTTTACCAGCAAAATTCTTTGTGGGAGCGGCGTCAGCCGCGAAGCTGACAATCGATCCGCGATGTGGATACCTGCAATTTCATTGCTATCGGCTTCGCGGCTTACGCCGCTCCAACAATCGACACCGCGCGCTGCCGAGCATGGCTCGGCACTACAGTGGCGCGGTTAGAACAACTCGCCCTGCAGCGAGGGCTTCTTCGGCGGCAGCGGGGCGATGAACTTGCTGCAATCCAGCCACGGCCATTGTTGCCGCGATGCGTTGAAACCCAGGCGCTTGCTGGCCAGCTTGAAGCGGTTTGCAAGCAGGTCCGCATACACGCCATCGCCACGCATGCGCTTGCCGAACTGGCTTTCGTAATCCTTGCCGCCGCGCAGTTGGTTGATGGTGCTCATCACGTGTTCCGCGCGCTGTGGATAGTGCGCATCCAGCCAATCGCGGAACAGCGGTGCTACTTCGTAGGGCAGGCGCAGCAACACGTAACCGGCACTGCTGGCACCGGCATCGCGTGAGGCTTCCAGCACCGATTCCAGTTCGGCGTCATTGATCCACGGAATCACTGGAGCCACCATCACGCCTACCGGGATGCCGGCATCGCTCAAGCGGCGCATTGCACGCAGCCGTGCATGCGGTGCCGACGCACGCGGCTCGAGCTTGGCTGACAGATGCGGGTCCAGCGAAGTCACCGAGAAATGCACGCTGACCAGTTGCTGCTCGGCCAACGGCGCGAGCAGATCCATGTCGCGCTCGACCAGCGCGTTCTTGGTGATCAGCGAGAACGGGTGCCTGGTTTCCTGCATCACCTCGATCAGCTGGCGGGTGATGCCCAGCTTGCGCTCGATTGGCTGATACGCATCGGTGTTGATGCCCAAGGCAATCGGCTGCGGCACATAACCGGGTTTGGACAACTCACGCCGCAACACTTCGGCGGCATTGGTCTTGGCGAAAATCTTGGTTTCGAAATCCAGCCCCGGCGACAGGTTCAGGTAGGCATGCGTCGGCCGCGCGAAACAGTAGGAGCACCCGTGCTCGCAACCGCGATACGGATTGACCGATTGGCTGAAGCCCACGTCCGGCGAGTTGTTACGGCTGATGATGCTGCGCGCGGTTTCCGGGCGCACGTCGGTGCGCAGCCTCGCGGCAGCGAATTCCTCGCTCTCATCGACCGCCCAGCCGTCATCGACGGCTTCGCTGGTCTGGGTTTCGAAACGGCCGGGCAGGTAGGTGCTGGCACCGCGGCCCTTGATCGGGGTAGGCATGCGCCTACGCTAACGCGCGGCTGTCGCAGGATCTGCGACGCCCCGCATTCATCCGGATCGTGCTTCAGCCGGCCTTGGGCTTGATCACCAAGGTGGCGCTCATGCCGGCGCTGAGCACCGCATCGGCCGGTACCGACTGTGGATCGATGCTGACCCGCACCGGCACGCGCTGCGCCAGCCGCACCCAGTTGAAGGTGGGTTCGACCTCGGCCAGCAGGTTGTTGCTGGTGGGGCCAGCTGCATCGGCGATGCCGGTGGCAATGCCTTCGACCTTGCCTTGCAGGTGCACGCCGCCGGCCATCAAGCGGATATCCACGGCATCACCGCGATGGATCTTCGGCAGTTTGGTTTCCTCGAAGTAGCCGTAGACCCACATGCCTTCGCTGGCGACCAGCGCCATCCGTGCCTGACCGGCGGCGGCGTAGTCGCCTACACGCACGTCAAGGTTGGTGATGGTGCCGTCGGCGCTTGCGCGCACTTCCGTGCGAGCCAGTTCAAGCTGCGCCTGCTGCAGTGTCACCCGTGCCTGTTGCAGGGCGGCACTGGCCTGTTGGCTGCTGGCGCTGGCGGCATGCGCGCTGGCCTGTGCCTGCTTCCAGCTGGCCTGTGCGGCCTGCGCCACGGCGCGTGCATCAGCCTGCGATTCACGCGAGACGATGCCGTCGAGCTGGGCGCGACGCCGGGCCTGTTCCTGGCGCATCTGGAACTCGGCCTGGCTGGCGCTGGCACCAGCGCTGGCCGCCGAGATCGAGGCGCCGGCAGCGCGTGCAGCGGCTTCGGCAGCCTGCAGATCGGCCTCGGCCTTGGCCACCGCCAGTGCATAGCGGTCGCGGTCGATGACGAACAGCAGCTCGCCTTTCTTGACCAGCTGGTTGTCGTGCACGGCGACTTCCGTGACCAGGCCGGACACATCCGGCGCAATGCGCACCACCTCGGCACGCAGGCGCGCATCGCGCGTCCACGGGCTGAGCATGTATTGGTGCCAGACCACATAGGCAAGCACTGCGGCCAGCAGTACCACCACCGTGGTGACACCGCCTCGTATCAGGCTGGCGGTTTTCATCGGTACATCCTCAATCAGGAAAAGTGCGGCAGGAACAACAACAAGGCCATGCAGTAAATGCTGGCAAACAAGGCAACGCGCACCAGCGAGGGGTGCAGCGCGCGGCGGTACAGGCCAACCCGGCCCAGGCCGTAATCAAGCAGGCCGAACAGCGGCAGCAACAGCACCACCAGCACCAGCGAGCCGGGGAAGTAGATATCGCCGATGGAAACTTCAAACGGCATGGCGGGCCTCCTTCAGGCGTTGCTGGCGGCGGGAACGCTGCACATAGGCGGCCAGCACCGAGGCGCTGTCGTCCAAGCTCATCTGCAGCAGGTAAAGGTGATCGCGCACAGCGCGCAGTGCCTGCGGTTGCGGGCCGGTCAACTCACTCAGTGCGGCCTGCACGCTGGCCTTGGCATCGTGCAGGGTGCGGGCTTGCGGTTCGCGGTAAAGCTGACCGAGCTGTGCCAGCGCCTGTTCGATCCGGGCGTGCAGCGTGGCTGGAAGCTGTTGCTCGGCAAGGTCATGGCGTAGATCGATCGCACAATGCCCGGCTTCGTGCACCAGCAAGGCCCACTCGAACAACTGCCGCGACGGCCGGCTACCCGGCGCGGTGCGACTGGCTACCTGTTGGAACAGTTCGCGGCTGACGCTTTCAAACTTCGGCAGCAGCCCGGGCAGCGGTGCGCTTACCGCCAACTGCACCTGCGCACGCAGGCGCTCCAGCAGGCGCCTTTGGCGTTGCTTGCTGCCGGGCAGGCCAGGCACCAGCATGAACACGCCGGTGGCGATGAAGGCGCCGACCGCCAGCGTCAATGAGTTGTCCAGATAGCTCTGCGCGCTGGGATGGAAATGCGGGCCCATGTTCCACGAGACCAGGATGCCGACATTCAACGCCAGGCCGGTCACCGCGAAGCGCGGCCGGGTGGAGATGTACAGCGAGGCGATCATCGATGGCAGGGTCAGCAGCACCAGCATCGGGAAGTCCGATCCCAATGCCATGGCGATGAAGCCTGGCACCGCGAAGAACGGCGCTATGAGATGGCCGATGGTGGCGCGACGCACTACCCACAATGGATCCGGCGCGGCCGAGGACATCGCCACCAAAGCCGCCATGCCGAATACCGCCAGGCCGCCCTGGTTCCAGCTGCTGCTCAGCCACAGCAGCGACAGTGCCAGCATCACCACAAAGCAGCGCACCGCGGCCAGGGCAATCGCATACCAGTCGTTGGCGCGGGTAAAGCGCACCTTGCTCAAGCGCGGCGCGCGTGCCCGCAGGCGGCCGTTGCCGGTTTCCATTCGCGCCTTGGCGCCTAGATAAGCCTGCAGCTCTTCGGCAAAACGGCGCACCAGCAATGCACTGGCATCAAAACCAGCCCGCTGCGCCTCCGGCAGCGCACGGCGTTCGCGGGCAAATACGCCATCGAGTTGCTCGCACCAGTACCGCAATGCTTTGGCCAGGGCAGGGACGTCATCGCGGAGCGCGCTGTCGTCCAGCAGCTGCGACAGTGGCTTCAGGCTTGCCCGTATAGCCGCGACCAGGGCTTCGTCCTTGCTGCGATGCAGGCGATCGATATGGTGGTGCAGCGCCTGGAAGCGCGAGGTCGCCGCCATGAAATGCTGGTTGATCAGCTTCAGCTGGCCGTTGTTGCTGCGCAGGATCGGGTCGTCGAAGTAGGCCATGGCACGCAGGTCTTCGAAGTTGATCGCGCCTTGCACCACCCGGCTCTGGGTGCGCTCGATCACTTCAAAGCCGTGCAGGCGGCCGCTGATCGCATCGGCGACAAATCCCAGGAAGTCATTGAGGTTGCCGTCATCGGCCGCGCGCAGGCCGGCACGCATGCGGTTGGGCCACAGCACGTCGAACACCACACTGGTCACCGCCATGGCCAGCAGCACTTCGCCCGTGCGCTCCAGCGCGCTGTTGAGGATGTTCTGCGGGTGGCTGAGCACCGGGAATACGATCATCGCCACGGTGTAACCGGACAGCACGAAACCGTACGAGGCCATGCCACGGCTCCACACCGAGCCACCGGCACAGAAACCGGCCCACAGCGCCATTGCCGTCACCAGGGCGACCGGGCTTTGTGGGAGCAGCGACACCATCAGCACCGCCATCGCGCAGCCCACCACGGTGCCGAGGCCGCGATAGAAGGCCTTGGCCAGCACCATGCCGGTATTGCGGTTCATCACCACCAGCACGGTGATCATCGCGGTGCCGGGCGAGCTCATGCCCAGCCGCATCGCGATCCAGCCGGACAGGTACAAGGCCACCAACACCTTGCCGATGTACGCCCACACCGCGCGTTCACCGCTCATGGCCTGGGCGAAGGTGTGCAACCAGTTGTTACTGTGGGACCTGGACGCGCCCGGCGCGTACTCAACCGGTCGGGAGCTCATGGTTGTTGTTCCAGGCCCATCAGGATGCGGGTCAGCACGGTTTCGGTATGGCGCAGTTCGGCCGGCTCGACGCCGCTGAAGAAGCGCTGCAGCTGCTGGATCACCGCCGGCATCACCTGCTCGATCAGCTGCTCGCCGGCCTGGCTCAAACGCACCACCAGCTTGCGCCGGTCCTCGTCGCTGGGCTCACGGCTGACCAGGCCCTTGGCCAGCAGCTGGTCGATCAGGCGGGTGACGTTGGAGGACTTCTCGCTGGCGGCCTCACTGATCTCCGACGGGCTCAGGCCCTGCTCGGAGCCATCCAGCATCATCAGTACGTTGTACTCCGGGTGGGAGATTCCGTACTCACGCATCAGCTGGTTGCCGTGGTCACAGAACAGCTTGTGCACCAGCTTGATAAGCCGCGCCAGCATGGCCTGGTCGCGCGGGAAACCGGGGTGACGGGCACTGCTGATCGCCAGCTTCTGGTCGATGCTGGCGTAGCCGCCAGCGGCGGGGATGGGTTTATCCATCTCGGTATATTACATTTATGTATTAAATGATGCAATGCACAAACTGGGACTCGCCTTTGTGGGAGCGGCGTAAGCCGCGAAGCTGACCATCCCTCCGTGCAAAGCGCCTAGCCGACTACATGGCTGCCTAGCGCTTTCAGCGCCGGATCCAGCAGTTGCTTCGCGGCTTACGCCGCTCCCACAACAACGGGGGTTATGTCATCGGCGGATGCATCGCAGTTTTTGTAAGAGCGGCGTGAGCCGCGAAGCTGACAATCCCGCCGCACAGAGCGCATACCCGATTCCATGGCCGCCTAGCGCTTTCGGCGCCGGAGCCAGCAATGGCTTCGCGGCTTACGCCGCTCCTACAAAAAACAGATGGCCCCTGCCGTCATCAGCCATGGCTAGAATCGGCGGATGCGCGAAGCCCTCCAAGACCTGTGGACAAGTCTGTCCAGCACTCCCCACGTCGCCCAGATCCTGGCCGTCGCCTACCTTAGCTATCTGCTGGTACTGGCCTGTTACATCGTGCTGCAGAAGCGCGAGCCGGTGGCCACGCTGAGCTGGATCCTGTCGCTGGCGGCGCTGCCGTACATTGGTCTGTTCGTGTTCTACCTGTTCGGGCCGCAGAAGATCGTGCGCCAGCGCCTGCGCCGCGGTCGTTCGCGCGAGGGCATGAGCAGCTATGACGCGGTGTGTCCGCCCGATGCCAACTGCACCGAATTGGCGCGGGTAGGGCAGGCCACCACCGGGCTGTCACCGAGCACCGCCACCGATGTCGACTGGTTGCTGGATGGTGCGGCGACCTATGCCGCCATCATCGACGCGATCGGCAGGGCACGTCGCCACGTCAACCTGGAGTACTACATCTTCGAGCCGGACCATGCCGGCACCGCCATGCGCGATGCGCTGGTGGAACGCGCCCGCGCCGGCATCAAGGTGCGGTTGCTGCTGGATGCGGTGGGTTCGTCGAAAGTCGGCAGGAAGTTCCTGCGGCCGCTGCTCGAAGCCGGCGCCGAAGTGTCCTGGTTCCACCCGCGCCAGCTGCTCAAGCCCTTGAAGCGGCCGTGGCTGAACATGCGCACCCACCGCAAGCTGGTGGTGGTCGATGGCGAGGTAGCCTTCACCGGCGGCATCAACGTCACCGACGAGGAAGACGACAGCCGCAATCCAAATGCCTACCGCGACCTGCATATGCGCATCCGCGGGCAAGTTGTCCACAGCCTGCAGCTGGTGTTCCTGGAAGACTGGATCTATGCCACCGAGCAGGGCCCGGAGCTGTTCGAGCGCGAAGATCTGTTCCCCGCCGATGTGCCCAGCCGCGCGCAGGGCAGCATCGATGCACAGGTGCTGGTGTCCGGCCCGGATTCGGCCTGGGAGCCCATCCATCGTCTGCATGTGGCCGCCATCCAGGAGGCCAAACACCGGGTCTGGCTGGTGACGCCGTACTTCGTACCCGGCGAGGCCGCGCGCATGGCACTGACCTCGGCGGCACTCGGTGGCCTGGACGTACGCCTGATGGTTCCGAAGCAAAGCGATTCCAAATTCGTGACGCTGGCAGCGCGCTCCTATTTCGATGAGCTGCTGGAAGCCGGCGTCCGCATCTTCGAGTACGGGCCGCGCATGCTGCACAGCAAGGCCTTCATCGCCGATGAGGACACCTGCATCGTCGGCACCGCCAACTTCGACCACCGCAGCTTCCGGCTCAATTTCGAACTGTCGATGATGTACACCGACCTCAAGCTCACCGGCGAACTGGAAGTCATCCTGCGGGCTGAATTCGACAGCGCCGAGGAGGTGCAGCTCATTCGCGACCGCTCGCTGTGGCGCAAGCGACTGCCGGAAGCCTTCGCGCGGCTGGCTTCGCCATTGCTATAGGGCAGGGACCGCTGGCAAGGGTCTGCAATGGTTTGATTCCGACCGAAACTCCCTGAACAAGTCCGCTTGTTTCGCTGAACCTACCGGCTGTCCGGTACAGCGGGCAAACCCCTGTCCATGCATGGAACCTGTGCTGCCAGCGCCGTTACACTGCACGCCTCTGATAGGGAGATCGTCATGTACTGGCTGTTTCTATTGCTCGCGCTTGGGGCGTTCCTGCTCGCCTTCTCCACCACTCAAAGCTGGCTGCTGGTCCTGGCCCTGTTGGCTGCCTTGGTGTTTCTGCTGCTGTGGGCAAAGGGACTGTACGTCGACCGCTTTGGCGGCGTGAGCCCGGCACCGCGTCCTTTGCATGCCGCTGAACTGCAGGCGCTGCGCGCGCAGCTGCAGCCCAAGGCTGATCCCGCCGCCACGCCGCTCGCTCCTGTTGCACAGACACCCGCAGCGCCTTCGGCTACTGCCGGCGACCGCGAACTGCCGCAGCCATGACCGTACTCAGCGTCAACGTCAACAAGATTGCGGTGCTGCGCAATTCGCGCGGCGGCAATGATCCGGATGTGGTGCGGGCAGCAATGACCTGCCTGCGTGCGGGCGCTCACGGCATCACAGTGCATCCACGCCCCGATCAGCGCCACATCCGCGCTGCTGACGTGCTGCTGCTGTCCGCGCTCACCCAGCAGCATGGGGTGGAGTTCAATATCGAGGGTAATCCATTCGCACCGGCGCGTGAGGGTTACCCCGGCCTGCTTGAGCTGTGCGAGCAGACCCGCCCGGCGCAGGCGACGCTGGTACCCGATAGCGACGGCCAGCTCACCTCCGATCACGGTTTCGACTTCGGCCGTGATGGCGAGCGCCTGCGGCCGTTGATCGCCACACTGAAGTCCTATGGGTGCCGGGTCAGTCTGTTCGTGGATGCCGGCAATCCCGACATCGCCCAGGCCGCCGTGCTCGGTGCCGATCGCGTTGAGTTATACACAGGACCGTACGCCGAAGCATATGCCGCTGGCGATCCCTGGCAATCCCTGGCGCTGTTCGCCGATGCAGCCCGCCGCGCCCAGGCCGCTGGCTTGGGCGTCAATGCCGGCCATGACCTGTCGCAGTCCAATCTGGCGGCGTTCCTGGCCCACGTCCCCAACGTGTTGGAGGTCTCCATCGGCCACGCCTTGATCAGCGAGGCCCTGTACACCGGGCTGGAAGCAAGCGTGGCAGGCTATCTGGCAGCCATTGCCGAAGCTGAGAGCCTGGGCAGCTGAGTCAGCGGCGATTTGCTTGAGAAAGCAGCGACAGCTGAACGCCGCGGATTGCTTGTTGGCCGCTAGCTGGATCGCTGCGCTGCATGAAAGCACCTTCACCGTATCGAGGCCCCCGCTTGCCGGGCCAGGTGAAATTACATCCACACACTTATCCACATACGTTCACACAGCGATTCGTAGGGTTTTGCCTGAACCACTCAGGGTTGTGGATCGGCTGGAAAGCGTGGTCTGGAAGCACTCCATGACCAGGTCCGCGCTGACTCACGACGCGTGCGGCTGATAGTTTATCCACAGGCTGCTGATCGACTGGAAGTGTCTGCGCTTGGTTTGTTGTAGCCGCTGGTCTCAGCGGGAGCGTTCCTATAGCGATTGCAGGCTGGACAGGCCACCCGTGATCACAACTGCTTCCAGAGCCCATCCGTTGCGCTCGGATAGATCATCAGTACTGATTTTTTATGGGATTTTGCGAAGTTTTTCCGTCACTAGAGCGATAAGTGACCGAAGATTCGCATTCTCCAAACTGCGCTTTTACCCAGCCCGCTGTGCATCGCTCTGCAGTTTCAGAGGATCAGTCGCAGCGATGGCTGCACCTGCGCAACTTCCGCAGCCAGGTCATCGATCGCCAGGCACTGCGCGAGTGTGGCAATACTTATCCACAGAGCGCTATCAGTGGGGCAGGGCGGTGGGGTCGAGGGGCAGCGATGCCTGCCCGATCAAAGATATCCACAGTGCCAGACAGTCGTTCGCTTTGCTCACGGAATCAATGTCGATGGGCTCCCACGTGGATCATTGCAGAGTAATCCACAGGCCCGGCTCGTGGTTTCTTCAAGTTCTGCGGTACAGCGGCTCCCTATCCACAGGCGGCTGTGGGTAAGTCACTGCGATAGCAGACTCATCTGTAAGTGCTGCTCCCCCCAGCGCCCAGTCTTGGGGAGTGGAATCACCATCTCCTCAAACATGGACAAAGCGGTTTGAAGCGCTTCTGGACCCGCTTGACGGCTTCTTTCCCGGTTTCGAAGAAGCCACTGGCCAGCCGCTGGAGCTGATCCGATCCCGCTAGCCCTCCCCAAACACCCCGGTGCCGGTGCTGCTGGTACAAGAGCGTACGACAGGCAGCGAAGCGATGGTTCGCAAGCTGCCCCTCACTCCGTAAACGGAGAGGATTTGAAAAGCAAAAAAAAACGCCCCCACAAGGAGGGCGTTTTCCAGTCGCGTCATGACTTGGTACTGCAGTATTGCTTACTGCACGAAGCCAATCTTCTTCATCTGAGCGTTCTTCGCCTGGGCCAGGATCTTGGCCATGACGTCGTACTCCGAATCCGGGCTTGCTTCGATGCGAAGTTCCGGCTGGTTGGTCGGATCCTTCTGTACTTCTTCTTCCATCTTCTGCTGCAGGTCGCCCACGTTCACCGGACTGTTGTTCCAGTAAACCTGGTTGCTGGCGTCGACGCGGAGGTCGATCGGCGGCGGCGGCTCACGCAGCTGCGGCGGCGGGTTGATAACCCGCTGCGGCAGATCCACGGCGATCGGATACGTCATGATCGGCGCGGTAACGATGAAGATGATCAGCAGCACCAGCATCACGTCCACGAGGGGCGTGACGTTGATGTCGGCCATAGGGCCCCTGTTTCCACCACTACTGAATGCCATGTCTTATTGCCCCTGCTTGTCTTTGGTGGCAACGAAACCGACATCCAGCATGCCCTGACCCTGCGCGATCTTGGTGACCTCGTTGATCACCTTCATCTTGGTGGTTTTATCACCACGCAGATTCAACGGCGGCTGCGGCGTCTGCTGTGCAGCGGTCGCGAAACGTGACTCCAAGGTCTCCTTGGAGACCTCTTCGTCGTTCCAGTAGAGCTTGCCGTCTTCCTTGACCGCCACCGTAATCGGATTCTTGCGATCAGGCGCAGTATCCGGATTCTGGATCAGGTTGGCTTCCGGCAACTCCACCTTGACCTTATGGGACATCAGGGGAGCCGTGATGATGAAGATGATCAGCAGCACCAACATCACGTCCACGAGGGGAGTGACGTTGATGTCGGCCATTGGGCCGCTGCTGTTACCACTACTGAAAGCCATAACGGGCTCCGTCTATATCGTTGCGAAGACTTACTTAAGCTGCCGGATTAGCGAACGCGCGAACCGGTGGCGAAGAAGTCGTGCAGATCGTGAGCGAAGGTGTCGAACTTGCTGACAGTCGCGCTGTTGATCTTGCTGAAGAAGTTGAAGGCGAACACGGCCGGGATAGCCACGAACAGACCGATGGCGGTCATGATCAGTGCTTCACCCACCGGGCCGGCAACGGCGTCGATCGAGGCCGAACCGGTTGCACCGATCTTGATCAGCGCGCCGTAGATGCCCCACACGGTACCCAGCAGACCCACGAACGGAGCGGTTGCACCGACGGTGGCCAGCAGGATCATGCCGCCCTGCAGCTTGTTGGATTCGCGGGTCACGGCCTGACGCAGGGCGCGGTCAACGAATTCCGAACGGCTCAGGGTTTCCGACGCACCAGCCTGCTGGTGGTGGGCAGCAGCCTGGGCTGCGTCCAGAGCGATCTTGGAGAACGGCTCCGAAGCCGGCTGCTCTTCCATGGCGCGGATGGCGTCCTGTGCGTTCGGGGCATCCCAGAACTGCGACGGCACGCGATCAGCTGCCGACTTCAGGCGAGCGGTACGGAAGATGTTGATGACGGTCCAGTACCAGGACATGGCCGACATGATCACCAGGGTCAACAGAACAACCCAGGAGACGGCGAAGTCGCCCGGCTTGGTGGTCATTTCGTGGATCAGATGCTCGAAGCCCATCTGCGAGAGAGCGTTGTTTGCGTTGCCCCCGGCAGCAGCGGCGATGAAAATTTCCTGCAGCATGACGCTTACCTTTGTTGTGTGTGGTGTTAAAGGGTATAGCTAATGTTGACCTGACCTGGTGGCGGCTATCAAAGCCGCCCCATGGATCAGCTCAGCGCAAAGTTGACCGGGACGCGGACGCGACCAGCTGCCTTCGATCCACCGCTCTGGGCGGGGTTGAACTTCCACTTACGCGCCGCTTCCATTGCAGCTCGGTCGAGGTCGCGGTTGCGGCTGGACTTCTCGACAGACACATTGGTGACGTTGCCGCTGGCATCGACATCAATGATCAGGATGACCTCGCCCTGGATACCGGCACGGAATGCAGCCGGCGGGTAACGCGGCGGGTTCATGGCCTTGGACGAGATGTCCACGCTGGCCTGGATATCAACCGGCGGTGACGGCGGTGCAGGCGGCGACGGCGGCGTGACCACGTCGGTCGGGCGCGGCTCGGCCACGTCGATCGGCGGTGCTTCCGGCGGCGGCGGCGTCGCGGTGGTTTTCGGCGGCGCCAGGTTCTTGACCGGCGGCGGCGGGGTGTCCTGCGGCGGCGGCGGCGGCGGCGGCGGCGGTGGCGGCGGCGGAGCGTCGACCAACGTCACCATGACGTTGCGTTCCTTCTCCGCTGCTGCCTTGGGGGCAACGGCCGGAATCAGGAGCATCATCAGGGCTGCGAGATGCAGTGCGATTACAAATGCGATACCCGCGATACGCGGCCAGCTCAGGCCCGTTTCTTTCTGGGTGTCATACCTGTGGTGGAAGACCAGTTGTTCCGTCATGCGCCAAGAACTCTTTAGTGGGGTCGGGGTGGTGGTGTGAAGCCACCCCTGATTCAGCGGTGCATGACACCGCAGGAACCTCCAAGCTTATACCAATCCTGACCAGCTGCGCATCAAAAATGCAGCCGTTCAGGCGTTATTCCTGCTTACTTCAGGTTGATGATTTTGTTTGCATCGGCAGGGTTTTTGATGCCCTTTGCCAATGCGTCACGCGCGGCCTGCTTTGCTTCCGGAATACGGCCTTCGGCATGCAAAACGCGGGCCAGATTCAGGTACGTTTCACCGTCCTTGGACAGCGGGGCCGCGTTCCTCCAGGCCTCGATCGCCTGCGGCACCTGCTCGGTGTAGTAGTACGACTGCGCCAGCGCCAGATAGGTCTGGTAGTCCGGCTTGAGGATGCCCTTGGAGATACCCTCGTTGATCACCGCAATGACGTCCCGTTCCTTGTTGTCGGTGTTGGCGTAGATCGAATACAACTGCTTGTATTCACGCTCTTCGGTGAGCTGTCCAGCAGCGCGCAGCTTGTCCATCACTGCGGCAGCCTTGTCCATCTGGTCGGCCTGCATGTACATGCTGGCCAAGTTGAGCTGGGCCTTCTTGTCGGCCGGGTTCTTGGCCGCCAGTGCTTCGGCTTCCTTCACGGCTTCACCGGTCTGGCCGGCTTCGGCGTAGGAGGCCATCAGCAGCTGGTTCCAGGTGTCCTTCGGCTCGGGCGAGGCGGCGATGGCCGCCTTCAGCACCGGGATAGCCTCGGCGTACTTTTCGCTCTGGTACAGCGCCTGACCCTTGATGATCAGTTCTTCCGGCTTGTTCGACTTCGACTCGGCGAAGTACTTGTCCAGATTGGCAAGGCCTTCCGCAAGCTGATCATCCTGCAGCTGCAGCTGTGCCAGCATCAACATCGCCTGGAAGTGGCCGTTGTTGTCCAGCTGGTTCAGTGCGATGGCCTGCTGCAGGTACTGCTTGGCAGCGGCGTTGTCGTCAAGGTTGTAAGCACCCTGCGACGCCAGCTGGTTGGCGACGGCCTTGTCGTAATCGTTGGCATCCGGCGAAGCGAGGATTTCATCGGCCAGGGTGCGGGTTTCCGCGTATTCCTGCTTGTTGTAGGCCGCAAACAGCTTGTTGAGCTTGCTGCCCATCTTCGAGGAGGCCTTACCCTTGGGGTCCACGCGGGTGGCTTCCGGGTACAGCACTTCAGCCTTGGCACTTTCCTTGTTGCCACGACGCTCGGACGAGCGCGACTGCGCCGCAGCGTCAGCGACGACAACACCGCCCAATGCTGTGGCGATGAGGATGGAGAGCACGGCGTGCTTTTGGCTGCGGAAGATCATGTTTCACCTCGAAGGGGCCGCCGTGGCGGTAGAAATTCAAACTGTCGGAACGGGACCGAGCACGCAAACGTATCAGAAATTATTTGACGGAGAAATCACTTCTGATGGTGTACTGCAGCATTTTCCTACAATCAACCACAGCGTGGGACTACACCAGAACGCCTAGCCTGCTGAAATACAGGCTCCAATGCAGGTGTGTCACGTTGCAACTCACGGATACGGTTGGCCGGGTCTGGATGGGTGGAAAGCCATTGCGGAGAGCGATTTCCGCTGGCTGCCATCATGTTCTGCCATAGATTCATAGCTTGTGAGGGGTCAAACCCGGCCTGTGCCATCAGCCTTTGCCCCACCACGTCCGCCTCACTTTCCTGGGTGCGCGAACCGGGTAGCAGGATCAGGCCTTGCGCGCCCATTCCACCGAACTGATTGACCGCGCTTGCAGCGGTATCGCCGTAGGCTGCGCCAGCAAGCGCGCCCAGAATGCCCAATCCCACCTGCGTGCCCTGTTGCCGTGTCAGTCGCTCTTCATGGTGGCGCGAGATGACGTGGCCAATTTCATGGCCGATCACCGCAGCCAGCTGATCCTGGTTCTTGGCCACGGTGAAGATGCCGGTATTCACCCCGACCTTGCCGCCGGGCAGGGCGAAGGCGTTGGGTTCCTTGTCGACGAACACGGCAGTTTCCCACCGTACGCCATGGTATTGCTGCGGCAACTGCGCCACCAAAGCGTTGACCACGCATTGCACGTAGGCATTCTGTTTGGCATCGCGGTTGAGGGTCTGCTTGGCCTTGGTTTCCGCAAAGGCCTGCGCGCCGAGTTGATCCAGCTGCTGCTGCGAAACGCCGCCTATGACCTGACGTCGCCCGGTTGGCGAGGTTGTGGTGGCGCATGCGCTGAGCAGCAGCGCGGCAACAACAGCTAGTACGACAGCTTTCATCCGGGATCCCCCTCGTTCACGTACGCAGTGTGCGAGTGTCTTGCTTAATTTTTCGTCAACCGCTGGCAGCTTTATTGCGTGCCGAACAGCACCATCGCGGCCAACGCAACCGCATTGTTCAGAGCATGCGCAATTACCGCCGCCCATAACGTCCCTGTCTTGCGATAAACCCATGCAAAAGCGGCGCCCATACCGCCGTAAATCATCCACAACTGCAGCATCGCCGGGAAGCTGTTGGGACTGGTGCCAGGAATTTCATGCACCAAGGCAAACGCCATGCTGCTGAGTACGATGCCCAGCAAGGGACGGTTGGCGGCCCACAGGCGTCCAAACAATACGCGACGGAACAATAATTCTTCGTAGGCCGGTGCCAGCACTACCGCGAACACGATCAGGAACAGTGGATATTGCGCCCACGCCTGCTGCATCAGCAGCAGGTTGGTTGGTACCGGCTCCACACCCATCTGCTTGGCGATCCAGCCAATAGCGCTGCTACCCAGAAAAACACCGGTTGCGACGACTGCGATCCACCCCCAGGTCGACGCACGGCGTATGGCCTGATGCGACTGTGCACGTTCAGCCGGACTGGCGCGACGGCGCAGGAAGTACAGCAGCAACGCCGCACCGCCGGTGGATACCAGTGCAATCAGCATCTGCGGCAAGGCACCTGGCGCGCCCAATGCGGTTGCCAGCTCTGCTGCGGCCGGGGTGGCACCATCGCGCGCGGCCTGCATGCCAACCTCGACACCGCGCCATAACGCCCAGACCAAACCACCCAGCACACTCAGAAACAGCAGCGTGGCAATGCCGATCAACAGATCCAGGGCAAAGCCGAGCACCGGCGAACCTGGTTTGGACACGGACGGGGAAGACGAGGAGAGCGGTACGTCGGGAAGGGTGGACATCGCGGACCTGGGTCGTGGCTCGGATAGAAAGTAGGCGCCGTTGCCGGCGCCCACACTAGCGGTTGCGCTGGATCAGATATCCAGGTTGGTGACTTTCAGCGCATTGCTCTCGATGAAGTCACGACGCGGTTCCACCACATCGCCCATCAAGGTACTGAATATCTGGTCGGCTTCCACCGCATCTTCGATGCGGACCTGCAGCAAACGGCGGGTATCCGGATTGACCGTGGTATCCCACAGCTGTTCCGGGTTCATTTCACCCAGGCCCTTGAAGCGCTGGATCATGCGGCCCTTCTTGGCCTCTTCCATCAACCAGGCCTGCGCCTGTGCGAAACCGGTGATTTCCGAGGACTTGTTGCCGCGGTTGATGGTGGCGCCTTCGCGCACCAGCCCGTGCAACAACTGCGAGGCCTGGTGCAGCTGACGCAGCTCGCCGGATTCAAATGCAGACAGCGGCAACACCTGGATATGTTCCTCGCCCATATGACGACGGGTGACCAACACTGCAGCCGGACGCTGTTCGTTCGGTTCCTGCAACTCCAAGGTGAAACGCGGCGTGCCCAGGCTGCCCTGGTTCAGACGCTTGGCCAACGCATCCAGGCCTTCGTTTTCGCCTGCGCTGCGCAGGTGCTCAAGATCCATCGGAGTGAAGTCGACCAGCGCTTCCAGCAGGCTGCGGTCGTAGCGGTGCGCGTTGCGGTTGATGGTTTCCTGCGCAGCAGCGTAGGTCATCAGCAACTTTTCCAGCGCGACGCCTTCAATCGGCGGCTCGCCGACAGCAGGAATCAGCGCTGCATTCTCCACGGCGTTATTGGCCAGGTACGCATCCAGCGCCGGGTCATCCTTCAGGTACAACTCGGTCTTGCCCTGCTTGATCTTGTACAACGGCGGCAGGCCGATATACACGTAACCACGCTCGATCAGCTCCGGCATCTGACGGTAGAAGAACGTCAACAGCAGCGTACGGATGTGCGCGCCGTCGACGTCGGCGTCGGTCATGATGATGATCTTGTGGTAACGCAGCTTGTCCGGGTTGTACTCGTCGCGGCCAATACCAGTGCCCAGTGCGGTGATCAGCGTACCGACCTGATCCGAGGCCAACATGCGGTCAAAACGCGCACGTTCCACGTTGAGGATCTTGCCGCGCAGCGGCAGCACCGCCTGGTTTTTACGGTTGCGGCCCTGCTTGGCCGAGCCACCTGCCGAGTCACCCTCGACGATGAACAGTTCGGACAGAGCAGGATCCTTTTCCTGGCAATCGGCCAGCTTGCCCGGCAGGCCGGCGATATCCAGTGCGCCCTTGCGGCGGGTCAGATCGCGGGCCTTGCGCGCGGCTTCGCGGGCACGGGCAGCATCAACGATCTTGCCGGCAATGGCCTTGGCTTCGTTCGGGTTTTCCTGCAGGAACTCTTCGAGCTTGGCGCCGAAGGTGCTTTCCACCGCCGGCTTGACGTCGGAGCTGACCAGCTTTTCCTTGGTCTGGCTGGAGAAGCTCGGGTCCGGCACCTTCACCGACAACACCGCGATCATGCCTTCGCGCATGTCGTCGCCGGTGAAGCTGATCTTGGCCTGCTTGGCGATGCCGCTCTGCTCGATGTAGTTGTTGAGCGTGCGGGTCAGCGCGGCACGGAAGCCAGCAAGGTGGGTACCGCCGTCCTTCTGCGGAATATTGTTGGTGAAGCAGTACATCGTTTCCTGGTAGGAATCGGTCCACTGCAGCGCAACTTCGACCACGATGCCATTGGCTTCGCCGGTTACCGCGATCACGTTCGGATGCAGCGGGGTCTTCACCTGCGCCAGATGCTCCACGAAGCTCTTGATGCCGCCTTCGTAGTGGTAGTCATCGCGACGGCCTTCGCCGCGCTCGTCCACCAGGGTGATGTTGACGCCGGAGTTCAGGAACGACAGCTCGCGCAGGCGGCGGGCCAGAATTTCGTAGTGGAATTCGACGTTGCCGTGGAACGCGGTCACCGACGGCCAGAAACGCAGCACGGTACCGCGGCGATCACTGGTTTCCAGCTGCTTCAGCGGTGTTACTGCTGCGCCGTCGGCGTATTCCTGCTGGTAGTGGAAACCGCCCTGGTAGATATCCAGCATCAACTTCTGCGACAGCGCATTGACCACGCTGACGCCGACGCCGTGCAAACCACCGGAAACCTTGTAGCTGTTGTCGTCGAACTTGCCGCCGGCGTGCAGGACCGTCATCACCACTTCGGCAGCGGAGACTTCACGATCGAGCTTCTGGCTCATCTGCGCATGCTTGCCGACCGGGATACCACGGCCGTTATCGGCCACCGATACCGAACCGTCGGCATGGATGGTGACCAGCACGTTGTCGGCGTGACCAGCGAGGGCTTCGTCGATGGAGTTGTCGACAACCTCGAACACCATGTGGTGCAGGCCAGTGCCGTCATGGACGTCGCCGATGTACATACCGGGACGCTTGCGAACAGCCTCCAAGCCTTCCAATGCGGTGATGCTGTTGGCGTCGTAATTGCCGTTATTGACCGGGGTGTTCTGTTCTTCGCTCATTGCGCTTGCCGTAGGCTCCGCAGGTCATGCGCCGTTCCGTGGAACGGGCATGAGAGATAGGGGATGACGTTCCGATTATACCTGCCAGGGGGATTTCCGCCCTGAAGGCTCAACTTACGGCATTGATGGTGCCATGTTCCACGTGGAACACCGCTGCCGGCTGCAGTTCTACTTCCAGCGCAGCCGGTGTTTCAGTTGCAGTGATGAAGATCTGTGCAGGCGTTGCCGCCAGATACTGCAGAACACGTTGCTGGTGATTGCGGTCCAGCTCCGATCCCAGGTCATCCAGGGCGATTACCGGCCATTCGCCGCGTTGGCTGGCGTAATCATCGGCCTGCCCCAACAAACAGGCCAGGGCGGTGAGCTTGGCTTGCCCACGCGATAGTGCGTCACGGCCGGGAATCTGCGTGAAACCAACGCTCCAGTCGGCCCGATGAGGTCCCACCGAGGTATAGCCAGCGCTGCGGTCGCGCTCGCGGGCCAGCAACAAGGCATCGCCCAGCGACATCTCATGCCGGCGCCAGCCCGGGTGCAGCTCCAAAGCACTCAATTGCAGGCCTGGGGCCAGATCCGCAGCGATTGCCACCGCCCGATCCTGCAGCCGCTCAAGATAGTGCTGGCGACGGGAGGTGAGGGGAGTGCCAGCTTCGGCCAGTTCCCAATCCCAGGCGTCCAGCTGCTTGCCGGGCGCCCCCATCTTCAACAACGCATTACGCTGCTTCAAGGCCCGCGTGTAGCGGCGCCATAGGGGAAGAAAGTCAGGTTCCACGTGGAACAATCCCCAATCGATGAAACGCCGACGGGGTTCACTGCCGCCACTGACCAAGGCATGGCTGCCCGGTTCGAAGGTAACAACAGCCAACGCAGCGCAAAGATTGCCCAGTTGCGCCACGTCTTCGCCGTCCAAACGGCCTTTCCAGGCCTGTCCGCTGTGCCGCAGCCCTGCCCGGCGCGTTGAAACACCCAGTTCTGCGTCGCTACGCTCCTGCCATTCGACAAAAACGTCCAGATTCTCAGCGCCTTTCTGCACCAGGCCATCGCGGACACGGCCTCGGAAGCTACGGCCATAGGCCATCAGGTGCAGGGCTTCGAGCACGCTGGTTTTGCCCGCGCCATTGACGCCGGTAATCAGGTTTATGCCGGGGCGGGGAGCCAGTTCCACCGAATCGAACCGACGCACGCGGTTCAAGGCAACACGGACGATATGCATTGACGCTCGAAAGAAAGCACGACGCCAGCACGGGGACCGTGGCTGGCCATGCGCAGCTTAAAGCATCCACCCAAATCGAGCAGCCCGATGAGCAGGCCAAACGTTTTCGCAGGAGCAACGCCGATGTGTGCCACGTGGAACATCACAGGATTTCTTCAAATCTGAGTGATGACCAGGGCACCAGCTCTGCAGATTTCACGAAATGTGGCGCTTTTTTTGGGCATGTATAGCTCCGGGTACAAACCCTGTGTATAAGTGGGGCAATCTGTGGATAAGATTGGCCTTAAGAGCCCGCCTCGACCTTATCCACAGATATCCACAGGCTTGAAGCCCTGTTTTACAGGGGGTTTCAATGGCAATAAGGCAATGTAAAACAAGCACTTAAGGTAGTTTTACATAAAATCTGCTCCTACCATCACCACCAAGCTTTTGATTTATTCTCAGATTTAAAGCATAGAGCTGAGAAAACCGGCACCCAGGAAGGGCGAAAAACCAGAGCTGTGAATTTTTGAATTCTGGCGGCTGGGATCCAGCTACAGGTTTCAGATTTCAAGGAATTCGAGGTCGATCTGAGGAGGTTGCCAGATCCGCCTCGACAGCTCCTTGGGAGCGGCTCCGGAATGGGGGCTGATTTCTTGATTTCTGAGAGATCGGCCAGGGTCTCAGCTCCCGGATTTCACCGATTTGGCTGCTCGCCTAGCTCTGCCTATCGGGCATGAAGCTCTGAAAACCGAGAACGTTGAGCTGCAGATTCTTGATCTCGTTAGCCAACACGAAGGATCAGCGGAACCGTGCACGGACATGGACGCTGATGCAGCCGGGCAGGGAAGAGGCTCTGTGGATCAAAGGCTTCCGGTAAGCGCTGACGCGATCGGATCAGACAGGACATCCAGTGCAGGAATCTCGATGTGTTTCGAAGGCAAAGACGAGGCCGATCGGCATGAAGGGGTACCCGGTCTCTGAGCTCTGCTGTCGGAATGGTGGCCGGCCCTGATAGCTGGAGAAAGCCTCGAGATTCATATCGGCCGGAGATCTGGCGGCGCTTCGCTGCTCCACCGTGGGAAGCAGGCGGATAGGGCTGCCAGACATCCAGAAATCAGTGAATTCCAGGGTTTCGTCCTGGCGGTTCCACGTGGAACCTCAGCCAGAACCAAAGCCACAAAAAAGCCCGGCAATAGGCCGGGCTTCTTCGTGTTCCACGTGGAACCTGCTGGTCAGAGACGCAGCGGCATCACCACGTGACGCGACTTCTCGCTACTGGCTTCACGCACCAGTGCCGAGGAGTTGGAGTCGCGCAGCTGGATCACAACGTGCTCATCGCGCAGTGCCGACAAGGCATCGAGCAGGTAGTTCACGTTGAAGCCGATGGCCAGATCGCTGACCACCGTATCGGCTTCGATTTCCTCCTGAGCCTCTTCCTGCTCCGGGTTGTGCGCGCTGATCTTCAGCTGGCCCGGGGTCACTTCGACGCGAACGCCGCGGTACTTCTCGTTGGAGAGAATTGCCGCACGCTGCAGCGAAGCACGCAGGGTCTCACGCTCAACCTTCACTTCGCGGTCGGCGCCGATCGGAATCACTGCTTCGTAATCCGGGAAACGGCCGTCGATCAGCTTCGAGGTGAAGGTGACATCGTCGCGCTTCATGCGCACGTGGCTACGGCCAACTTCCAGCTCGACCTCACGCTCGCCGCCTTCCAGCAGACGCTGCAACTCAGTCACACCCTTGCGCGGCACGATGATCTGACGCTTGGCGCCGTTATCGTTTTCCAGTGCGGTTTCGCACAAGGCCAGGCGGTGGCCGTCGGTTGCGACGCAGCGCAGGATGCTGTCACGCAGATCGAACAGCAGGCCGTTGAGGTAATAGCGCACGTCCTGCTGCGCCATCGCGAAGGCAGTGCGCTCGATCAGTTCCTTCAGCGCTGCTTCCGGTACGACGACGCGTTCGGTGGCTTCAACTTCGTCTACCGACGGGAAGTCATTTGCCGGCAGGGTTGCCAGGGTGAAGCGGCTGCGTCCTGCCTGGACGGTGATCTTGTCGCCCGTCTGCGAAACCGTGATGCGGCTGCCATCAGGCAGGGCACGGATGATTTCAAACAACTTACGCGCCGGGATCGTGGTTTCGCCGTCCTGGGCATCTTCGACCGCGATGCGGGAGACCATTTCCACTTCCAGATCGGTGCCGGTCAGCGAAAGCTGGCCGCCCTGAACCTGGACGAGGAAATTGGCCAGAACCGGCAGGGTCTGACGGCGTTCAACCACGTTGACGACTTGGGCCAACGGCTTGAGAAAGGCTTCGCGCTGCAGTGTGAAACGCATGTGGTTTCGTGCCCCTATGCTTTTAAAAGATGTGGATTAAATCAAAAGCTTGGTGGTGCTGGTAGAGCCAGATTTGGCTTAAAACACACCTAAGTGTTTGTTTTTAAATGTTTTATTGAAGCTGAAACCCATGTATTACTGACGCTGAGCAGGTGGGTGAACCTGTGGATAATTTTGACGCGGATTTGCCGACCAATTTTATCCACAACTTCTCCCAAGCCTGCCCCCGAATCATGCACCGTTTTGTGCGATGACGCCGCAGTGGCGTCGGTGCATCATTCGCTCCACTTCCAGCCCAGACCCTGCTGCCCCAATGGTTTTCCCACCTGTTTCATCGATGAGCGTTTCCACAGGGCAGCGCCGGGGCTTACTCGCTGAGCTTGCGGATCAGCTTTTCCCAGTCCTCGCGCAGCTTGCCGTCGGTTTCCATCAACGTGCGGATCTGGCGGCAGGCGTGCAGCACCGTGGTGTGGTCGCGGCCGGCAAACGCATCGCCGATTTCCGGCAGGCTGTGTTCGGTCAGTTCCTTGGTCAGCGCCATGGCGACCTGACGCGGACGGGCCAGTGAACGGGTGCGCCGCTTGGACAGCAGATCCTTGATCTGCAGGCCGTAGTAGTCGGCAACCGTTTTCTGGATATTGGGGATGCTGATGGCTTGTTGCTGGGCACGCAGAAGATCGCGCAGGGTTTCCTGGGCAAACTCGGTGGTGATCGCGCGGCCGGTGAAATTGGCGCGGGCGGTCAGCGTATTGAGTGCACCTTCCAGATCGCGCACGTTGGAGCGCATCTTCTTGGCGATCAGGAATGCCACGTCGTCCGGAATCTCGGCGCCGCGTTCGCGGGCCTTGGCCAGCACGATCGCAGCACGGGTTTCAAAGTCTGGCGGCTCGATGGCGACCGACAAACCCCAGGCCAGACGCGATTTCAGGCGGGCCTCCAGACCTTCCACTTCGCGCGGGTAGCGGTCGCAGGTCAGGATGATCTGCTGCTTGCCGTCAAACAATGCGTTGAAGGTGTGGAAAAACTCTTCCTGGGTGCGGTCTTTGCCGGCGAAGAACTGGATGTCATCGATCAGCAGCGCATCGACCTGCTGGAACTGGCGCTTGAACTGGTCCATGGACTTTTCCTGCAGCGCACGGATCATCGCGCTGAAGAACTGTTCCGAACGCAGATACAGCACTTTTGCCGCAGGATTGGCCTGGCGCATGGCATTGCCGGCAGCCAGCATCAAGTGGGTTTTACCCAGACCGGTGCCGCCGTACAGCAACAAGGGGTTATGCGCACGATCACCCGGCTTTTGCGCCGCCTGGAATGCCGCCGCCAAACCGAGCTGGTTGCTGCGGCCTTCGACGAAATTGGTGAAGGTGTAGTGGGCGTCGAGGTTGCCGTTGAACGGCACCACCGGCGCGGCCGGCACATAACTGGCGCTCGGCGCGACCAGCGGGGCCGGTTCCGGCGCACGCGGACGCGAGCCGATTTCCAGGATCACCTCGCCGAAACCGGCGAAATGGGTCAGCAGTTCGCCGATGCGCGGCAGGTAGCGTTCGCGCACTTGGTCGACGATAAAGGCATTTGGCGCGTACAGCACGAGGCTGTCAGCGCGTTGGTCGGCCTGCAGCGGCTTCAACCAGGTGTGGACATCTTCGGGCGGAAATTCCGCCTCCAGACGTTCGAGACAACGTGTCCAGGCATCCATCAGCAATAGTCGTCAAAGGCTTGCCAGCCGGGCGCAGAAAGCCGCCGGGCCACAGGCCGGAAGGGGGAAAGTGGATGGCCCAGACTACCACCGCAGGCCCGATGCGGGAATGCTTGTCCCGGATTTATTCACAGGCTCATCCACAAGATGTACACCGGCCTGTGGATAGCTTTGTCAAGCAAGACTTGACGTGACCCCGGTAGGGTCTATAGAATTTCCGGTTCTTTCCGTCCACTTCATACAGGTGCCCCAATGGCCACCAAGCGCACGTTCCAGCCCAGCAACCTCAAGCGCAAGCGCGATCACGGTTTCCGTGCTCGTATGAAGACCGCCGACGGCCGCAAGATCCTGTCGCGTCGCCGCGCCAAGGGCCGCAAAGTCCTCAGCGCTTGATTGCGTTGCCGCGTGAAGCGGCAATCGCAACACCGATCGTGATCAGTGCCTACCCGCGTAAGCGATTTCCTCGCTCTGCGCGGGTTCGTACGCGTGCCGAATATACAACGGTCTTCAACGGCGCCCGCCGTGTATCCGATCCCTTGATGACACTCCACTGGTTGAAAGGGGATACCCCCGCTCGACTCGGTCTGGCTGTGTCACGCAAGGTGGATACGCGTGCGGTCGGTCGTAACCGTATCAAGCGTGTGTTGCGGGATGCAACACGCCATCTACGGTCGTGCCTGAGCGGTGGCGATTACGTCATCGTTGCCCGATCCGCGGCCAAGACCGCCAGTAATCAACAGATCCGTGAGGCGTTCGAGCGCCTGCTGCGCCGTTCCGGCGCATTGCCCGTTGTGGCTGCGGGCGGCACAATGCCGCCGCACGAGGGCGCACCCGCCCCTCTTCCTTTGAACGTACCGGACACTTCCTCCGGTCGAGCCGAGCCTGCCTGCTGATGAACCAGACCCGTGTATTCCTGATTTTTGCCTGGCTGATGGTAGCCGTGCTGCTGTGGATGGAATGGGGTCGCGAAAAGGCCGCACCGGATCCGGCAACCGTGGCCACCACCCAGCCGGCCGTGCCGGGTGCCAATGACGTGGACCTGCATGCGCCGGCCACCGCCGACGTGCCGCAGGCCACCGTGCCGGGCCAGCCGCCGGTTGCCGCCGCCGCGCCGGGTATGGAAGCCGCTTCCAGCGCCCAGCGCGTGACCGTCACCACCGACGTACTGAAGCTGGTGCTCGACGGCCGCAGCGTGCTCGACGCCGATCTGCTGCACTTCCCGCAGACCAAGGCCGCCGGCAGCCCGCCGGTACAGCTGCTGACCGAAGACAAGGCGCATCCGTACAGCGCCACCGCCGGTTGGGCCAGCCAGAACAACTCGCCGGTGCCCGGCGCGAATGGCTTCCAGCCAGTGCAGGGTGTCACCACCGTCGCCCTGGCTGATGGCCAGAACGAAGTGCAGGTGCCGTTCGTCTGGAACGGCCCGAACGGCGTCAGCATCCACCGCACCTACACCTTCAAGCGTGGCGATTACGCCATCAGCGTGAAGGACGAAGTGGTCAACACCGGTGCCGCAGCGTGGCAGGGCTATGTGTTCCGCAAGCTGGACCGCGTGCCGCCGGTGATCACCAAGGGCATGACCAACCCGGATTCCTTCAGCTTCAACGGCGCCACCTGGTTCAGCCCGGCTGATGGCTACCAGCGTCGTGCGTTCAAGGACTACCTGGAAGACGGCCCGATCAACCAGACCATCAGTGGTGGCTGGGTGGCGATGCTGCAGCACCATTTCTTCACTGCATGGATTCCGCAGGCTGACCAGTCCGCGCTGTACCTGCTGTCGCAGAACGGCCCGCGCAACGTGATCGAAACCCGTGGCCCTGGCTTCACCGTGGCACCGGGCCAGAAGGTCAGCACCGAGGCACGCCTGTGGGTGGGCCCGAAGCTGGTCAACCAGATCGCCAAGGAAGACGTGAAGGGCCTGGACCGCGTGGTCGACTACAGCCGCTTCTCGATCATGGCCATCATCGGCCAGGGCTTGTTCTGGGTGATGAACCAGGTGCACAAGCTGGTCGGCAACTGGGGCTGGGCCATCATCGGCCTGGTGATCCTGTTGAAGATGGCGCTGTTCCCGCTGGCCAATGCGCAGTTCAAGTCGCAGGCCAAGATGCGCAAGTTCCAGCCGCGCATCGCGCAGCTGAAGGAGCGTTACGGCGACGACAAGCAGAAGTTCCAGACTGCAATGATGGAGCTGTACAAGAAGGAGAAGATCAATCCGCTGGGTGGATGCCTGCCGCTGCTGATCCAGATGCCGATCTTCTTCGCCCTGTACTGGGTGCTGGTGGAGTCGGTGGAGCTGCGTCAGGCACCGTGGCTGGGCTGGATCCAGGACCTGACCGCGCGTGACCCGTACTTCATCCTGCCGATCATCAACATCGCGGTGATGTGGTTCACCCAGAAGCTGACCCCGGCTGTGGGCATGGACCCGATGCAGCAGAAGATGATGCAGTTCATGCCGCTGGTATTCGGCGTGATGATGGCCTTCATGCCGTCCGGCCTGGTGTTGTACTGGGTGGTCAACGGCGGCCTGAGCCTGCTGCAGCAGTGGTGGATGATCAAGAAGCACGGCGAAGACGCGCCGAGCAAGGTGATCGAAGCCAAGTAAGCAAAAGCCCGCCGCAAGGCGGGCTTTTCGCATGTGGGGGAGGCGATGCTAAGACAGGCCGTTCGGCTGTTTGTAGGAGCGGCGTAAGCCGCGAAGCCGACGCAGCATCAGATCGCACAGCTTCCAAGTGTTCCAGCAAGGCCAGCTTCGCGGCTTACGCCGCTCCTACAAAGGGGGCGGCATTTCGCCGCAAGCTTGCCTTTTCGCCTGTGGCGTTAGAATCACCACGCCCGTTGCACCTTTTCATCCCGAGCCTGCCATGCCCCGTTCGTTGTCGCGTCGCCTGACCTTGCCCGCTCTGTTGCTTGCCACGCTGACGGTTGTCGGCTGTTCCAAACAGGACGAGACCGGCACCGCGACGCCGACCCAGGCCAGCGCGCAGGCTGCGGCCGCAGCTAATCCAGCGGCGGCACCGCTGTTGACCGCTTTGCAGAAACAGTTGGACGGGCACCGCCGCATCGTCGTGTTGCTGGCCGACGAAGCACAGCAATCGCCGGCCGACCGCCAGACCTCCAGCCGCATCGGCCAGCAGCTGTTCCACGATGGTTTGGAACAGCGCCAGGCCATTGCAGCGCAGTTTGATGCCTTGCTGCGCGATCCCAATCCACAGCGCTTCGCCACCCTGGGCACGGTGCTGGACTACATCGAATCCTCGCCCGAGCTCTACGACGCAGATCGTCTGGCCTTCCGCGAAATACTGCGCGAACTGCATCAGCGTGTAGGTGTGGATTCCTCGCTGCCAGCGGTGAAGCTGCACCAGCGCATCGGCGAAGACCTGGAAGCACTCGATGAGATCGAGCGCAACTACAACCAGGAACTGACCCGCATCTTCAGCCGCTTCGAACGTACCCGCGCCATCGAGCTGAAGCGCGAGAAGTGGGACGACTACGTCGCCCACCTCAACACCCTCTACAAGCGCGACGCGATCCTGCGCGACTTCGGTGTGATCGAGCCTTACCCGATGTCGATGCAGGACAGCGACCGCGAGATCTTCGGCCGCGACCTGCCGGCAAAAACCGTTGTGCTGACCTTCGACGATGGTCCGCACAAGGCTTACACCGATGAAGTCGTCGCTATCCTGCAGCGCTACGACGTGCCAGGTGTGTTCTTTGAAGTCGGCCGCAACCTCGGCACAGTCGAGGCTGATGGCAAGGTCAAGCTTGGGTCGATGGCCGGCATCAGTCGCAGCCTGATGGAGCACGGCTATGCGGTCGGCAACCACAGCCTGACCCACGCGCAGTTGTCGCGCACCACCGGCGATGCGCTGCGTCAGCAGGTGCTGGATACCGACACGCTGCTCAAGGGCGTGGATGCCAAGCGCGCACCGCTGTTCCGCTTCCCTTATGGCGCGCGCAATGCCGAAGGCCTGCAGCTGCTCAACGAAGCCGGGCTGAAATCCATCATGTGGAACATCGACTCGATGGATTGGGCCGATCCGGTGCCCGAATCCATCGTGCAACGCGTGGTCGACCAGGTGCAGAAGGAACAGCGCGGCATCATCCTGTTCCATGACATCCACGACCGCGCGGTGAAGGCGCTGCCGCAGATCCTCGACAAGCTGATCGCCGATGGCTACCAGTTTGCTGGCTGGAACGGCCGCGACTTCAGCGTCAGCCGTGCGCGCAAGGGCGCGGTAGCCGACACCACGGTCACTACCGGCTATGAAAAATCCTGGGCGATCGTCATTGGCATCGATGAGTACGCAAAGTGGCCCAAGCTCGAATACGCCGGCCGCGACGCGCAATCCATCGCCGATACCCTGACCGGCCAGTTCGGCTTCCCGTCCTCGCAGGTGATTGTGCTGAAGAACCAGCAGGCCACCCGCAACAATATCCTCGCCGCCTTCCACGACCGCCTGGCCGATGAGCGCACCGGCAAGAACGACCGCGTGTTCGTGTTCTTCGCCGGCCATGGCGCGACCCGCCAGCTCGCCTCCGGCCGCGACCTCGGCTACATCATTCCGGTGGACTCGGACCCGAACGAGTTCGCCACCGATGCGATCGCGATGACCGACATCCAGAACATCGCCGAGAGCATGCAGGCCAAACACGTGCTGTTCGTGATGGATGCCTGCTACAGCGGCCTCGGGCTGACTCGCGGCGGCGGCAGTTCGTCGTCGTTCCTGCGCGAGAACGCACGCCGCAGCGCGCGGCAGATGCTGACTGCCGGCGGTGCCGACCAGCAGGTCGCCGACAGCGGCCCGAACGGGCATTCGGTATTCACCTGGGTGCTGTTGCAGGCGCTGGCCGGCAAGGGCGACCTCAATGGCGATGGCCTGATCACCGGCACCGAGTTGGCTGCGTATGTGGCGCCTGCCGTGTCGGCGGTATCGAGACAAACTCCAGCCTTCGGCAGCCTGCCCGGTTCGCAGGGCGGTGAGTTCGTGTTCCAGGTGCCGGACAGCCAGGAATTCCTCAATGCCGATACCCGTCAGCTTTCCGCTGACGCCATCGCCCTCAACAGTCGCGTCGATGCGGTGCAGGAAGCCAAACCTGCGGGCAAGACGGAGGCGCCGGTAACCGTTGCCGATCTGCAAGGTGGCAAAAGCACCTTGGTGGTGCCGGCCGCCGTGCCGACCTCGGATCGGCAGCGCGCGCAGCAGGCCAATGACCGCGGCCTGCAGCTGTACCGCGAGAAGCGTTATGACGAAGCCGCGGTGCAGTTCACCGAAGCACTGAAGCTGCGTCCGGACTTTGCCCAAGCCGCCAACAACCTTGGCTTCGTCTACTACCGCCAGCAGCGCTATGCAGAAGCCGCACGCTGGCTGGAGAACACCTTGAAGATCGATCCCTCGCGCGCGGTGGCGTATCTGAATCTCGGCGACGCCTACTTCAATGCCGGTGACAAGGCCAAGGCCAAGCAGGCCTACAGCACCTACCTGGAACTGCAACCGCAAGGCAGCGGTGCAGCCCAGGCTCGCGCACAACTGCAGAAGCTGTAAGCCATGAGCGACGTGTCCACTGGCCAGACCATTGTTGCCATCGCCAGCGGCGCTGCTGCCGGCGGCGTTGGCATGCTGCGTGTCTCCGGTCCGCAGTCACTGCGGATTGCGGTTGCATTGGGTTGTCCACAGCTCAAGCCGCGCCACGCCCATTACGCCAGGTTCCGCGATGACGCAGGCGAGGTCATCGACGACGGCATCGCCCTGTACTTCCCCGGCCCGCGCAGCTTTACCGGCGAGGACGTGGTGGAACTACAGGGTCACGGCAGCCCGGTCGTGCTGCGCCAGTTGTTGGCCCGCTGCATCGAACTGGGCGCACGCCAGGCCCGCGCCGGTGAGTTCAGCGAACGGGCCTTCCTCAACGGCAAGCTCGACCTGGCCCAGGCCGAGGCCATCGCTGACCTGATCGCCGCTGGCGATGTGCGCGCCGCACGCGCTGCCCGCCGCTCACTCGATGGTGTGTTCTCGCGTCGGGTGGAAGAGGTGGGCGAGCAACTGGTACGGCTGCGTATCCATGTTGAAGCGGCCATCGACTTCGCCGACGAACCACTGGACACGCTCGGTGGTGCGCAGGTGCGCGCCGGTATCGAACAGGCGAAGGCCTTGCTGGCTCAGCTGCGTATCGACGCTGAGCGCGGCCGCAAGCTGCGCGATGGCCTGCATGCAGTGCTGATCGGGCCGCCGAATGCTGGCAAGAGCTCGCTGCTGAATGCTTTGGCCGGCAGCGAACGTGCCATCGTCACCGATATTGCCGGCACCACCCGCGACACCTTGCGCGAGACCATCCGCATTGATGGTCTGGAGCTGGAACTGGTCGACACCGCCGGCCTGCGCGAAGGCGGTGACGCCATCGAACGTGAGGGCATGCGCCGCGCCCGCGCCGAGATGCAGCGCGCTGACCTGGCCATCGTGGTGCTCGACGCCCGCGACCCGGAAGCGGGCAGGGCAGCGATCGGTGATGCCGCCGCACAGGCCGCCCGCCAGCTGTGGATCTACAACAAGTCCGACCTGCTACCGCAATGGCCGCAGGCGCTGGGCGAAGACAGCATTGCTTTGTCTGCTGCCAATGGCCAAGGTCTGGAGCAGCTACACGCGCGCCTGCGCGAGATCGCCAGCCACGGCGCAGGCGAGGGCATGCAGGGCGAGTTCTCCGCCCGTCTGCGCCACGTCGAAGCACTGGCATTGGCCAGCGAACACCTCGACGCCGCTGATGGTCAACTGCACTACGACCAGCTGGAACTGGCCGCCGAGGAACTGCGCCTCGCGCATGACGCCCTCGGCGAAATCACCGGCCGCATGACCGCGGACGATCTGCTGGGCAGAATTTTCTCGAGCTTCTGCATCGGCAAATGATGCCGGCGTGGAGCCAACGGCCCGAAGGGGCCAGACAACACAGTAGTCAGGAGGTAGTGAATGTTTTCGCACATCATGGTGGGCGCCAATGACATCGAGGCATCCAAGGCGTTCTATGACGCGCTGCTGTCCACGCTCGGCGCAAAGCCTGGCTTCGTCGATCCCAAGGGCAATGTGGTCTATCTCCACGCCGGCGCCTTGCTGATCGTCGGCCATCCGCGCAACGGCGAGCCGGCCACCCATGCCAATGGCGGCACCATCGGCTTCAGCTGCGCCTCTCCAGAAGTGGTGGAGGCCTGGCATGCGGCGGGTGTTGGCCACGGCGGCGTGAGCGTGGAAGATCCGCCGGGACCGCGGCAAAGCCCGTTCGGTCCGCTCTACCTGGCATATCTGCGTGACCCGGCCGGCAACAAGCTGTGTGCCACGCACCGTCCTGCCCAAGCCTGAGCATCGCCTTTTCCGGCAGTGGCGGCGCGGAGCAGAACGCGCCACCGGTTACTGACTGTTCTGTTTGCCGCCGTTAGGCTAGGCCCTGTTACGGGATTCCCCCGCCAACGGAGTCAGTTCAATGCGCCATTGATGTCACCGTCTTGATGACGGTCCCTACCAGTCCCTGCTGCCGCTGGCGGCCGGGTGCTTCGGGCATCGATGGAATACCGCATGACAAACTCTATTTCAGTCACGCTGGACGGCGTCGCGTGGCAGACGCCTGACGGGCGCAGCCTGTTCTCCAATCTCAACGCACAGTTCGATGACCGGCCCACCGGTCTGGTCGGACGCAATGGCGTGGGCAAATCCGTGCTCGCACAAATACTGGCCGGGCTGCGCCAGCCCAGTGCCGGGCACTGCCGTCGCATCGGTGAGGCCTACTACCTCGCACAGCAGGTACAGCCACAAACAGGACAGCGCGTAGCCGAGCTCGCAGCTGTGGATAAGCGTGTGGATGCATTGCGCAGGATTGAAGCCGGAAGCACGCTACAAGCGGATTTCGACGCGATTGGCGAGCAGTGGAGCCTGTGTGAAACCTTGCAGCAATCATTGTCCGATGCAGGTTTGCATGGCGTGGATGCGGATACACCTGTGGATAAGCTCAGCGGCGGGCAATGCATGCGCGTTGCCTTGGTCGGCGCATTGCTGCAGCCGGTGGAATGGCTGATCCTCGACGAACCCAGCAATCATCTCGATCACGCCGGCCGGCAATGGCTGGCCGAGCAACTGCAGGCAAGAAAGCAGGGTCTGATCCTGGTCAGCCACGATCGTCTGCTGTTGCAACAGGTGGAGCGCATCGTTGAGCTGTCGCCGCAAGGCCTGCGCAGCTATGGCGGCAACCATGCTTTTTATGCACAGGCACGCGCTGGCGAACGCGCAGCAGCCGAGGCCTTGCTGCAGCAACGTCGACACGAACGCCGCAAGGGCGAGCAGGTGCTGCGCGATCAACGCCAGCGACTGGAACAACGCAGCGCGCGAGGCAACCGCGAGGCCGCCAATGCCAATCAAGCGCCGATCCTGCTTGGCCTGCAGCGCCAACGCGCTGAAGCCAGTCTGGGCAAGGCACGCGCGCAGTTGGATCAACGGCAGACACAGCTGCACGACGCGGTGCGCGAGGCGCAGGCGGACAGCGAGGCCGCCGCCCCGGTATTGCTGGTCCCAGGAGTGCAAGCGAGCGGGCCGGAGTGGGTAGTGCGTTCCACCGGACTGCAGCTGCCGCATGTGGCACCGGCGCTGCGCGCGCTGGACTTCAACCTGCGCCGTGGCGAACGTGTCGCCATCACTGGCGGCAACGGTGTGGGTAAATCGACCCTGTTGAAGGTGTTGGCCGGGCAACTGCCAGCGCTGGCAGGCGAGGTGAAGGTGCAGGTGCCAGTTGCCTTGCTGGATCAGCAGCTGCAGCTGCTGCCCGCGCACAGCAGCGTGCTGGAGGCCTTGCGTCTGCGAAATCCCCCGATGCCGGAAGGCGAGTTGCGTAGCCGGCTGGCCTTGCTTGGGCTGGATGCCACTCAGGTGCAGCTGCCTTCAGCCCAGCTCAGCGGCGGGCAACGCTTGAAGGCAGGCCTGGCCTGCGCGCTGTATGCCGATCCACCTGCACAGTTGCTGTTGCTGGACGAGCCCGGCAATCACCTGGATCTGGATGCGCTGGCTGCACTGGAAGCCTTGCTGCGCCAATACCAAGGCAGCCTGTTGTTGGTCTCGCATGACGAGGCACTGCTGAAGGCCATTGGCATCACCACGCGCCTGCATGCTGGCGCGGATGGCTGGCAGTGGCAACGCGAATAGTTGAAAGATGTTCTTCCCCGCGTCACATGCAGCCTTCATGCTTCGCGCCTTGTTCTCGATTGGAGTGCTGACGGTGCGAAGCTGGGCCTGGTTGATCGCAGTGGGGGTTGGCGTGGCATGCTGTTGGGCAATGGACAGCTCAGCCGCGCAGACTTATCCCCAGGTTTCGGTGTACGCGCATCGCGGTGCCAGCGCACTGCTGCCAGAGCACACCCTGGCAGCATATGCACAGGCCATCAGCGACGGCGCCGATTACATCGAGCCGGATCTGGTGATGAGCAAGGACGGGGTGATGCTGGCCCGGCACGAGAACGAGATCGGCTCGACCACCGATGTCGCCAGCCATCCGGAGTTCGCCAGCCGCCGAACCCGCAAGCTGATTGACGGCCAGCAGGTCGAAGGCTGGTTCACCGAAGACTTCACCGTCGCCGAGCTGAAGACGCTGTACGCACGCGAGCGTTTGCCGCAGATCCGTAGCACTGCTTTTGACGGCCAGTTCCGCATCGCCACTCTGGACGAGATCATCAGCTTCCTGGTGCAGCAGGCCGGCCGCGCCAACCGCGGCATTGGCTTGGCACCGGAGATCAAGCACGGCAGCTATTTCCAAAGCATTGGCCTGCCGATGGAAGACAAGTTGCTGAGCACCTTGCAGGGCAACAGCTACACCAAGGTCGCGCCGATCATGCTGCAGTCGTTTGAAACCGCCAATCTGCGGCAGATCCGCAGCAAGCTCGGCAAGGACAGCAACATCCGACTGCTGCAGCTGCTCGATGCCAGTGACGAAAAGCCGATCGACGTAGCGCTGGCCGGCGGCAAGCTGACGTATGCGCAGATGATGACTCCCGCTGGCCTGCGCGATATCGCCAGCTATGCCGATGCGATCGGTGTAGAACGGCGCGCGCTGGTGCCGCTGGACGCGCAGGGCAAGTTGGCTGCGCCTACTGCCTTGATCGGCGATGCGCATGCGGCAGGCCTGCAGGTAGTGGCCTATAGCTTCCGCCCGGAAAACCCGTTCCTGCCACCGGCATTGCGGCAGGGCACCGAGGGGGCGCGCAACCCGGAGGGTTCGGTGGCCGAGATCCGCGCCTACCTGCAGGCGGGCATTGATGCGTTCTTCACCGATGATCCGGCGCTGGGGCGGCGGGCGGTGGATGGTGGTTCTTAAAAGCTGAAGAGCGACCCCTCCCCAGCCCTCCTCTTGGCTGCGCCAAAGGGAGGGAGCCAAGCGGCTGCGCTGCGGGCTATCAGATCGCCAAGAAATGCCCCTCCCTTTGGCGCAGCCAAGGGGAGGGCTGGGGAAGGGTTAGCTCTTAGGCCTTTCAAGCTTCGCGGCTTGTGCTGCTCCTGCAGGTTGGTGGTTCGCTGGTAGAGCCTCTGCCGAGCATGGCTCGGCACTACCGCGCGGCTGTTACGGCCGCTCGTCTGAATCCCGCCGCCGCAACGGCACAACCACGTCATAGTCACGACCTTCGCGCGGCTGCCATAGCACTGGCACCTGGCCCGGTGCGGGCGGCTCCAGTTCGTTGTCGGCCTGGACTAGTTGTTCTTCTTCTTCGTCTTCCCAGCTATAGCGTTTGCGCTCAGCGCGCGGGTCGACGTTGCGGAACAGCAGTGCGGCGATCACGCCGGCCGCAGCTCCGCCCATATGCGATTGCCAGGACACACCCGGCTCGTGCGGCAGGATGGTGATCAACATGCTGCCGTAGAACAGGAAGCCGATCAGGCTGGCAGCAATTGCCGGCCGGTCGCGGCGCAGCAGGCCGAGCACGAATACCAGGAACATCAGGCCGTGGGTCAGGCCACTGGCACCGAGGTGGCGGCTGCCGGCGTCGCCCAGCATCCAGGCGCCCAGGCCGGAACCCAGCCACAGCAAGGGCAGGGCGCGCAGGGTGGCTTTGGGATAAACACTGCCAGCCAGCGTACCGAGAATAAGCAGGGCGACCGCGTTGGCGCCCAAGTGTTCAACAGAACCATGCAGCAGGGGCGCGCCAAGCAGGCCGGCCAGACCGCTGGCTTCCAGCGGCGCTACTGCCCATGGCCGCCAATCCCAACCACTGCTCTGCAGGGCGAACATCGCCACCAGCAGCAGGACGAAGCCCAGGCTGATGTTGAACGCGCGCAGCACCCGGCTGCGGTCGTTGCGGGCAGTGGTGGCCGGCGTGTCGCCGGTGTCGGGCAGGGTTGGCGTGTCCATGATCAAGGGATTGCGGCGTCTTTGGCGAAAGCCAAGGGCGCCGCGCATGGGAACTGGCGTGCCACCGGCGGGACAATCCCACCGGTGGCGCTAACGTCAAGCCTTGTGACCGCCCTTCGGCGGAATCTTCAGGCTCAGGATCACGGTGGCCACCAGGATCACCGCAACCACACCCAGCGATACCGGAACCGGGATCTTGAAGATGTCGATCAGCAGCATCTTGGTACCGATGAAGGCCAGGATGACCGCCAGACCATAGGGCAGCAGGTGGAAACGGTCCGCCATGCCGGCCAGCAGGAAGAACATCGCGCGCAGGCCCAGCACCGCGAACACGTTCGAGGTCAGCACGATGAACGGATCGGTGGTGATGGCGAAGATGGCCGGGATCGAGTCAACCGCGAAGATCACGTCGGTGACCGCGATCAGGATCAGCACCACGAACATCGGGGTGAACCAACGAACGCCGTCCTTCTCGGTGACCAGGTTGTTGCCGTTGTACTCGTGGCTGATGCGCAGGTGCTTGCGCATGAACTTCAGCGCCGGGTTGTTATCCAGGCTGGGTTCTTCGCTGGCGGCAAACCACATCTTCCAGCCGGTGTAGAGCAGGAAGGCGCCGAACACGTACAGCAGCCAATGGAACTGGGTAACCAGCACGGAACCGGCGAAGATCATGATCGTACGCAGCACGATCGCGCCAAGGATGCCGATGATCAGTACACGTTGACGCTGGGTCTCGGGTACCGCGAAGTAGCCCATGATCAGCAGGAAGACGAAGATGTTGTCGACCGCCAGTGCCTTTTCGATCAGGTAACCGGTCAGGAACTGCAGGCCCACTTCGTTGGCAACGGCCGCGCCTGCGGTCTCGTGCAGGTAGTACCAAAGGCCCGCATTGAAGGCCAAGGCCAGTGCCACCCAGCCCAGCGACCAGTAAATGGCCTCCTTGAAGGTGACTTTGTGCGGTCCGCCGTGGCGCATCAGCACCAGGTCGATCAACAGCGCGGCAATGACGACGACGATGAAGCCGCCCCAAAGCCAAGGATTACCAATTGTCTGCATCATGGGAAAAATTCCGGTCGTGAACGGGGGTATCTCGGAACCACAAAGGCCAAGAGCTGGACACGGAATCGGGGAGACCGGGGACAGAGCTTCGCCTATGCGGCGAAGGTCTTGCTCACAGTTCCAATGGCTGGAACTGCCGTTGCACCGGAGTCTTGCGACTCGAATTGACGGCGACAACGTCTGGGAGCTACTCCCCTTCTGGAGCGAATAGTGCCGTGCGGGCCTATTACAGTCAATGAATACGCTGCAGGCAGGGGGCGCTGCGCGGCTACAATAGCGCCATGAATACCCCACTCCCCGTCGTACGCCTGAAGAACGCGTGGCGCTCCAGCCACCCGTGGATTTTCCAGAAACTGGTCGAGAAGCCGACCGTCAAGCCCAAGTCCGGCACCATCGTCGATGTGGTCGGCGTGGACGGCGAGTGGATTGGCCGCGGCTTCTACAACGGCCACTCGCGCATCGCCGTGCGCATCCTGGAAACCAATCCGGACGTAGCGGTGGACCAGGCTTGGTTTGCGCAGAAGCTGGCGCAGGCGGTGTCGCTGCGCCGCGACGTGCTCAAACTGGATGCAAGCTCCAATGCCTGGCGCGTTGTCCACAGCGAAGGTGATGGTCTGTCCGGCCTGGTGGTGGACCGTTACGACGATCTGCTGGTGGTCGAGTTCTTTGCTGCCGGCATGTTCCGTCACCGCGAATGGATCTACGAAGCACTGCGCGACCTGTTCCCGGGCTGCCGCTTCCACAGCTTCGCTGACGAACACGTGCAGAAGCAGGAAAGCTTCGATTTCCACGGCAACACCACCACCGAACCGGCAGTCATCACCGAGTACGGCATCAAGTTCCGTGCCGACCCGGCCGGCGCGCACAAGACCGGTTTCTTCGCCGACCAGCGCGAGAACCGTGAGTGGCTGAGCCAGCAGGTGGAAGGCAAGACCGTGCTGGACCTGTGCTGCAACACCGGCGGCTTTGCGGTGTACGCCGCAGCGCGCGGCGCGGCCGACGTGCTGGGCGTGGACATCGACCAGGACGTGATCCATCTGGCCAAGGGCAATGCGCGTCTGAACAACGCCAAGCCGCGCTTCGTGCAGGCCGACATCTTCCCGTGGCTGCGTGATGCGGCCAACCGCGGCGACCAGTACGACGTGGTGATCCTCGACCCGGCCAAGATGACCCGTGACCGCGACCAGGTCATCACCGCGCTGAAGAAGTACCTGGACATGAACAAGCTGGCCTTGGGCGTGGTCAAGCCCGGCGGCCTGTTCGCCACCTTCTCCTGCACCGGCCTGGTGGCCGAGGACCAGTTCCTCGACATGCTGCGACGTGCGGCGTTCTATTCCAACCGCACCATCCAGATCCTGAAGGTTGCCGGCGCTGGCCCGGATCACCCATTCATGGCGCACGTGCAGGAATCGCGTTACCTCAAGGCGGTGTTCTGCCGCGTGCTGGACTGAGCCACCAACCGGGTTGTAGTGCCGAGCCATGCTCGGCAAAGGGCCTTCCCAGCGAAAAGCTGCCCTCACCCCAACCCCCGCTCCGCGCCCCGGCCCTTGCGCCAGCGCAAGGGCGTTCGATGGGCAGCGAACCAATGGTTCGCAAGCTGCCCCTCTCACCCCGCATGCGGGAGAGGGGCTAAAACGTAGTGCCGAGCCATGCTCGGCAGCGGCCTTCCCGGTAGAGCTCCAGCCGAGCATGGCTCGGTTCTACAAAAACCTGCTACATGCCGTCCGTCACTGGCCGACAACGGCACAGCGGCGCTAAGGTCTGGCCTTTCCCTTCACGGTGAGGCCTCATGACGCTGCGTCCCCTGTCCCTGCTGGTATCCCTGTCGTTGTGTACCCCACTGGCAGCCTCGGCGGTGGAGTTCAGCCAGGCTGAGCTGAGCAAGGCCAGCGCCTTGCAGCACAAGCTGCTGACCCTGGATTCGCATCTGGATACGCCGGCCAACTTTGGCCGCGCCGACTTCAACATCATGCAGCGCCACGACCACAATGCCTTGTCGCAGGTCGATTACCCGCGCATGGTCGAAGGCGCGCTGGATGGCGGCTTCTTCGCCATCTATACCGATCAGGGCGACCGCAGCCCGGCCGCGCATATCGCCGAGCGCGACCATGGCCTGCAGCGCATGCAGGAAATCCACGAAATGCTGGCCGCCAACCCGAACAAGTTCCAGCTGGCGCTCACTGCTGACGATGCCGCCAAGATCAAGGCGGCCGGCAAGCGTGTGGTCTACATCAGCATGGAGAACGGCAGCCCGCTGGTCGCCGATCCCACCTTGCTCAGCTACTACTACAAGGCCGGGCTGCGGTTGATGTCGACGGTGCATTTCGCCAACAACGAATTTGCCGATTCGGCCACCGACCCCAAGGGTGCCGAGTGGAAGGGCTTGAGCCCGGCCGGCAAGTCGCTGGTCAACGAGGCGGTGAAGCTGGGCATCGTGATCGACCAGTCGCATGCTTCCGATGCGGTGTTCGACAACCTGATCGAAATGATGCCGGTGCCCTTCATCCTCTCGCACAGCTCGGCCAAGGCGGTGTTCAACCACCCGCGTAATCTCGATGACGCGCGCCTGCGTCAGCTCGCCGCAAAGGGTGGCGTGATCCAGGCCAATGCCTATGGCGGCTACCTGGTCGATGAGACCAAGAGCGCCGAGCGCAAGCAGGCCGAAGAGGAACTGGAGAAGCGCCTCGGCGGTTGGGAAAACATGACCATGGCCAAGGGCGTGGAACTGCGCAAGGCGATGGCCGAGCTCGACCAGAAGTACCCGCGCCGCAAGGCTACGCTGGATGATTTCTTCCAGCACTTCGGCCACATGCTCGACGTGGTTGGTCCGGACCATGTCGGCATCGGCATGGATTGGGACGGCGGCGGTGGCGTGACCGGCATGGAAGACGCGGCTGACCTGCCCAAGATCACCGCCTGGATGCAGCGCCGTGGTTTGACCGATGCGCAGATCGGCAATATCTGGAGCGGCAATGTGCTGCGGGTTATGCGCCAGGCGCAGGACTACGCGGCGGCGCAGAAGAAGTCTTGATCGCGCGCTGTTGGATGTGTGGAATGACGAAGCGGGCCCAGGCCCGCTTTGTTTTTATCCACAAGTTACTGGGGATAAGTGGGTTGTCCACAGGTGGCGTTGAGCTTTAGGGCTTTCGAGCTTTAAGGCAAAGGCACCCCTCCCCAACCCTCCCCTGCGCTACGCGCAAGGGAAGGGGCAGAGCTTCTCCCTCCCTTTGCCGCAGGCAAGGGGAGGGTTGGGGAGGGGTGCTCTTCAAGCAGAACCCAAACCCCAAAAAACAAAAAACGGGCCGAAGCCCGCTTTTCGCTTTATCCACAACAAGCTGTGGATTACTTGCTACGCCCCAGCACCGCATTGCGGCGGCTGTACAGGGCATAGACCAGCAGGCCGAACACGTTCCACGCCAGGAACCACAGCTGGGTGCGCATCGGCAGGCTGATGAACAGGTAGATGCAGCCAGCGATTGCCAGCGGCCCCACCACCCACGCCAGCGGCGTGCGGAAGGTACGCGGACGGTTCGGCTCGCGCTTGCGCAGTACCAGCAGACACAGGCCTACCGCGGTGAATGCCGCCAGCGTGCCGGCATTGGCCAGCGCGGCGATTTCATCCAAGCGTGCCACACCGGCCAGTGCAGCCACCAGCACCGCAGTGAACAGGGTGATGGTTACCGGCGTACCGGTGCGCTGGTTGACCTTGGACAGGCTGCGCGGCAGCAAGCCGTCACGCGACATCACGAAGAAGATGCGGCTCTGGCCGTAGAAGAACGCCAGCAACACGGTCGGCAGCGCAATGATGGCGACGATGCCGATCACCAACGCAGCGGTGCCGTGACCGAGTTCGCGCATGATCAGCGCCAGCGGCTCGGCGCTCTTGCCGAACACCGTGTAGCTCATCGCACCGACCGCAGCCAAGGCGACCAGCAGGTAGATGATGGTGCAGCCAACCATCGAACCGATGATGCCGATCGACAGGTCGCGCTTGGGGTTCTTGGTTTCTTCGGCGGCGGTGGAGATCGCATCGAAGCCGTAGAAGGCGAAGAAGATGATCGCTGCCGCTGCCATCACCCCGCGTTCCACACCATCCGGACCCAGCGACTTGGGGAAGCCATAGGGCATGAACGGCTGCAGGTTGGCACTGTCGAAGGCCGGCAGCGCAACCGCCACGAACACCGCCAGCGCGATCAGCTTGAACACCACCAGCACCGCGTTGAGGGTGGCGCTCTCCTTGGTACCGACCATCAACATGCCGGCAACCAGGAAGGTGATGACGATGGCCGGCACGTTGAGGAAGCCGCCTTCCACGTGCGGGCCAGCGGCCAAGGCTTGCGGCAAGGCCACGTTCCAGCCGAACGAGGTGTGCAGCCACTCGAGGAAGCCGACGAAGTAGCCGGACCAGCCGACCGCCACCGTGCTGACCACCAGCGAGTACTCAAGAATCAAACTCCAGCCCACCACCCAGGCGATGGTCTCGCCCAGCGCGCTGTAGCTGTAGGTATAGGCGCTGCCGGCAGCCGGCATCATCGTCGACAGCTCGGCATAGGCCAGCGCCGCACAGGCGCAGATGGTGCCGGCGATGATGAAGGACAGCAGCACCGCAGGGCCGGCCTTGTCCGCACCCACGCCGATCAGCGTGTAGATGCCGGTGCCGACGATGGCGCCGATGCCAAGTGCGACCAGATGGGGCCAGCTCAGCGTTGGAATAAGCCGACGGCCTTCTTCGTGCTCGGTGAGTTGGTCGATGGGCTTGCGCCGGAGCCAGGATTGCATGCGGACCTCACGGTTCGTGGTGGTTCGGGGAAGCGGCCGAGTTTGGCGTAACGCAGTGCAGCAAAGCTAGAAAAACCCGCAATTTGGCGCGCTTTTACCGCGAATGGATGTCAACGTGCCGAATTCGGCATAAAACCACGGGCGCTGGCCAGGCCGCGGCCCCGGTAACCGAGCTTACGCTGCTGTGGCAGCTGAACAGTGCCGGCTTTGCAGCAGCATCACTCGGCAATGCCAAGCCGCAGCCCGAACACCACCAGGCAGACGCCAACCCCGCGGCGCAGCCATACGCCGACGCGTGGATAGCCGGCCAGGCGGCGGGCGATGAACTGGCCGCCGAAGATCAGCACCGAGCACCAGCCGATGCTGAGGATGGCGATCAGCACCGCCATCGTCGCCAGGGTCAGCGCACCGCGCTGGCGGACCGGGTCGATGAACAGCGGGAAGAAGGCCATGTAGAACAGGATCGCCTTCGGATTGAGCACACCGACCAGCAAGGCCTGGCGGAACCAGCGCCGCCCGTGTTGTACCGGCGCACTGTCGCCAGCGACCGCAGCTGCCGGTTCACGCAGCAGGTTGATGCCGACCCAGATCAGATAGGCCGCACCCACATAGCGCAGCGCGGCAAACAACACAGGATGCGCCTGCAGCAGCGCGGCTACGCCGGTGGCGGCAATCGCGATCAGGATCTGGTCGCCCAGCATCAAGCCGGCCAAGGTGGCGTAGCCGGCACGCACGCCACCGCGCGCGGTGGCGGTGAGCAGGGTGAAGGTGCCCGGTCCCGGCAACATCAGGAACAGGATCACGGCCACCACGAAGGTGCCCAGATCGTTGATACCCATCCACGGCATGTTGATTCTCCGGTGGGCTCAGCGCGCGCGCTGGTCGGCGATGCGTTGTTTCACCGCGTCGATCAACGCTGGTAGGTCATCAAAGCGCGGCACGCCGTAGCGGTCACCGGTGATATCCAGGTTGCCCTTGCGCCAATAACCCGCTGGTGCCGCCACCAGCAGCTTGCCTGAGTGCGCATACAGACCGAACTCGAGCAGGGTGATCGGGCTCTGCGTGCCCGGCGCGAAATACATCAGCACGATGTCGGCCTGCTCCAGCGCAGCCAGTTCCCATTCCACCTGACGGCGGAACTCGGGCTCGTCGGCCTCGGCACGCCAGGCCGGGTTCCAGTCGGCGCGGCGTGGATTGAGCATCAGCACGCCCTGGTCGGCTAACGCCGCCTGCACCTGCTGCTGCCAATCACCGGCCTTGCCCATCTCGATGCTGCCAGCCAGGAACACCTTGGGCCGCGCGTCGTTGACGGGCAAGGCGTTGGGCGAGGTGATGGTCTGCGAGTCACTGGCCAGGGCTGCCATCGGCAACAGGCACAACAGACTCGATAACAGCAGCAGCGACAGCGGCTTCATGGCGGGGATACGGCGGGTGGGGGTGCTTATGATCGCAGATAGGCGCCGATGGCAGTTTTCGCCAGTGGTCGGCTGGTTGCAGGATCAGCTTCTGAGACGGGCAGGGCTACACTTCTCCCCATGCAAACTGAAACCCTGATCCTTGGCGGCCTGCTGGTCGCCGTCCTCGTGCTGCAGCTGCTGCTGTTGCTACGCCGTAATGACAACTCTGCGCTGGAGAACACCTTGCGCGAAGAACAACGCAGTGGCCGTGGCGAACTGCGCGAGCAGCTGGAAACCATGGCGCGGCAGCAGGACATCCGCATCGATGGCTTCGGTCGCAACCTCACCGACTTGTCCACACGCACCGACCAGCGCCTGGACCTGCTGCGTGACAGTCTCAATGACGACGCCCGCAAAGGCCGCGAGGAAACCGCCAATGCGCAGCAGCTGCTGGCGCAATTGCTGGGTACGCGGCTGCAGGACGTGCGCGGCCAGCTCGACGTGTTCGGCCAGCAGCAGGAAGCGCGCATGGAAGCCTTCGCCCGCCAGCTGGCCGGCTTGCAGCAGAGCCTGGTCGAGGAAACCCGCAAGGGCCGCGAGGAAGGCGCGCAGGTACAGCTGCGCTTCGGCGAAACCCTCAACCAGAAGCTGGGCGAGCTGACCCAGCGCAACGAGCAGCGCATCACCGAGATGCGCCAGACCCTGGAAGCGCGGCTGAAGGACCTGCAGGGCGACAACGCCGCCAAGCTCGAGCTGATGCGCCAGACCGTCGACGAGAAACTGCAGAGCACGCTCAATACGCGCCTGGATTCCTCGTTCAAGCTGGTTTCCGAGCGGCTGGAGCAGGTACAGCGCGGGCTGGGCGAAATGCAGCAGCTGGCGACCGGCGTTGGCGACCTCAAGCGGGTGCTGAGCAACGTCAAGAACCGCGGCGGCTGGGGTGAAGTGCAGCTGGACAACATCCTCGAGCAGACCCTGACTGCCGAGCAGTACTCGCGTGGCGTCAAGCTGCGTGCCGACAGCGGCGAGATGGTCGACTTCGCCGTGCGCCTGCCCGGCCGTGGTGATGCTGATACGCCGGTTTGGCTGCCGATTGATTCCAAGTTCCCGCGCGAAGATTACGAACGCCTGCTCGATGCACAGGAAGCCGGCGATGCGGAGGCGGTGCGCAACAGTGGCAACCAACTGGAGCGCGCGATCCGCATCCAGGCCAAATCGATCAGCGAGAAGTACATCGTGCCGCCGCATAGCACCGACTTCGCGGTGATGTTCCTGCCGACCGAAGGCCTGTATGCCGAAGTGATCCGTCGAGCCGGTTTGGTGGACGCCTTGCAGCGCGAGCACAGGGTGGTGATTGCTGGCCCGACCACGGTTACTGCCCTGCTCAACAGCTTGCAGATGGGCTTCCGTACCCTGGCCATCGAACAGCGCTCGTCGGAAGTGTGGAGCCTGCTGGGCGCGGTCAAGAGCGAGTTCGGCAAGTTCGCCGGCATCCTCGAAAAGGCCGAGAAGCAGATCAACACCGTCGGCAAGAGCCTGGGCGACGCCAGCCGCAAGACCCGCACCATCGAGCGCAAGCTGCGTGGCGTGGAATCGCTGTCCAGCGACGCCTCGCAGGCAATGCTGGGCACAGACGATGACGCCGACGAAGCAGAAGACGAAAGCCCGACAGCGTAGTGCCGAGCCATGCTCGGCAGAGGCTTTCCAAGCAATCCCCAACCGTAGTGCCGAGCCACGCTCGGCAGAAGCCTTCCCAGCAAAGCTGCCCTCACCCCAACCCCTCTCCCGCACACGGGAGAGGGGCTGAAGCTGTAGTGCCGAGCCATGCTCGGCAGAGGCCCTACCGGTAACGCCACAGCCGAGCATGGCTCGGCACTACCAATACCCAGCCAGCCGAGCATGGCTCGGCACTACAGTGTTGCAGCACTGCGGTCGTGCCAGCGCCACCTGCGCCGTTTATGCTTGCGTTCTCCCAACCCCACAGCAGGAAACCGCATGACCGCTTCCGTGTACGACATCGCGCTGAACACCATCGATGGCGCCGCCGCTTCGCTGGCCGACTACCGCGGCAAGGTGCTGCTGGTGGTCAACACCGCCTCCAAGTGCGGCCTCACCCCGCAGTACGAAGGCCTGGAAAAGCTGTACCGCGAAAAGAAGGACGCAGGCCTGGAAGTGCTGGGTTTCCCGGCCAACAACTTCAACGGCCAGGAGCCGGGTAGCGAAGACGAGATCAAGCAGTTCTGCGCGCTCACTTATGACATCAGCTTCCCGATGTTCTCCAAGATCAGCGTCGCCGGCGCCGACATCCATCCGCTGTACCAGCAGCTGACCGCTGCCCAGCCGGACGCCATCGGCGAAGGCCCGATGCGCGAAAAGCTGGTCGGTTTCGGCATCGAGGCCAACCCGGCCCCGGCCGTGCTGTGGAATTTCGAGAAGTTCCTGATCGGCAAGGACGGCAGCGTTGTAGCCCGCTTCGCCCCGGACACCAGCGCCGATGACGAAGGTCTGCGCAAGGCCATCGACGCAGCGTTGGCTGCGTAAGGCCCAGGCTCTTGTAGGAGCGGCGTAAGCCGCGAAGCAGACATTGCCGACGGGCCGGATCAAGCTGCGATCTGCTGATCTACGAGCTTCGCGGCTGACGCCGCTCCTACAAAAAAGCAGAAAGCAAAAAGCCCGGGTTTCCCCGGGCTTCTTCATCCAGCGGCGACCAGAATCAGTCGCCCCAGTTCGGCATCGGCATTGCGTCGACCGGGATCGTCATCTGGTCGTCATCGTCGTGCTTGCGGTCGCGGCGCAGATCTTTCTCGATCTGGTAATTGCGGCGCTGCAGCCAGGCATCGCGGGTCAATGCGTATTCGTCCACCGCGGTGTCACGCAGCGAATCCACCGCCATCAGCTGTGCACGCATATCCACCAGTTGCAGACCCTGCAGACCGATGCGGACCTTGTCCATCTCGATCTGCCGCATCGGCGACAGCGGAATATCACCGGCCAGGCCGAACACATCACGCACGGTACGCGGGCCGAAGAACGGCAGCTCCACGTAACGCGAACGACGCCAGCCCCACGCACCCAGGGTCTGACCGAAGTCTTCGCTGCGCTTGGGCACCATCGCCTTGCTGGCCGGATCGAACAGACCACCGATGCCGAAGGTGGAGTTCATCAGGAACCGGCCCAGCGTGTCCCATGCATCGTCGGCATGACCTTGCAGCAGCTGGTTGACCACGGTCAGCGGTGAACGCAGGTTGCTGAAGAAGTTGCTGACGCCGGTACGTGCGAACTGCGGCACCACATTGACGTAGGCCGTGGCCAACGGACGTGCGACGGCGCGGTCCACCGCATTGTTGAAGCTGTGCACGCCGCGGTTGTACTTCTCCCACGGGTCGTAGGTCACGCTGGCAGCAGCTCCACCCGCTTCGCCTTCAGCGCTCGGCGCCGGGCCGCCATACAGCGCAGCGAAGTCGTCTTCGGCACCAGTCGGGGCCGTGCCATCGCTGGCTGCTGCGGTGTTCTGCGCGCTGTCGGCGGAAGCCGTGCTTGCAGTGTCCTGCACCGGTACAGCAGTGGCAGTGACGACGGCTTGTTCAGCGGCCTGCGGTGCAACCACGGTGGACGCAGGCAGCGCATCGCGCGCTGGCTTGCCGGCACAGGCCGCAAGCATCGCCACGCTTAGCAGGAGGAAGAGGGTGCGGAAAAGTTTCATGTCAGCTTCCTGCTGATGAGGTATTGAAATCGAGGGACGCTGACAGCCGATAGGCTGCACACAGTTCGTCCAGACCAGCCGGGCTGCCGCAGACGTTGCCGCCACCGTGTGCCCGTAGACGTGCGGTCAGTTCACCCAGCAACGCCAGGCCGGCGCTGTCGATGCCATCAACCGCGCCCAGGTCGAGCTGACGTACAGGCGCAAGCGCCCGCGTCAGCTGCGGCCACAGTGCAACCACCGCCTCGCGGTTGATCACGCCTGCCAGCAGCAGGGTGTCGCCCTCGGTGCGGAAGGTGGCGTTACTTGCCACGGGGAGCGGCCGGACCCGCATTGGCCTGCATGCTGCCGCTGCGCAGCTCGGTGGCGACCTGCTTGATCGACTTCTGCCGCAGCGGGGCGTCGAACTGGTTCTTGAAGGTCTGCACGTAGGAGATACCTTCGATCATCACGTCGAAGATCTTCCACTGCCCATCCACATTGCGCATCAGGTATTCGACCGGGGTCGGCTCGCTGCCGGCGCGGACCAGCTCGGTGGAGACCTTGACGCCGCGGTTGCCCGGCAGCGGCTGCTCGCTCTTGTACCGGAAGCTGGGCTTGCCCTGGATATCGAGCAGGGCCGAGCCGTAGCGCGACATCAGGTTGTCGGCCATGGCATCGGCGAACAGCTTGACGTCGGCATCGGCGGCACCGCGGCCGTGCACGCCCAGCACCAGGCGGGCGGCGTAGTCGCGGTCGAAGGCGCGGCTCAGCTCGCCATCGATATAGCTGCGCAGGGTTGCCGGGTTGGCGCGGAACTCCGCGCGGCGGGTCTGCAGGGCATTGATGATGCGGGTGCTGGAGTCCAGCACGGTGCGGGCGGCGGCCGAGGGCTGCGCGGCGGTTGCGGCCGGGCGCGTCTGTGCCAGCGTGACCGACGGTGCGGCGGCCAGCAGGACTGAGGCGAGCACGACGGTAAGCAGTTTCACGTTCATGGTTGCGGTTCCGTAGCGGGCGCGTCTGCGCCGGGGGTTTCATTTGCAGCCGCGCCGGTATTGCCGCCGCCGCTGAACATGTATTTGCCAACCAGCTGCAGCAGGTCTACCGCCGGCTGGGTGAAGACGATTTCATCGCCGGACTTCAATACGTCCGGGTCGCCACCGGGCTGCAGGCCGATATAGCTTTCGCCCAACAGACCGCTGGTGAAGATGCCGGCCGAGGTGTCGGCGGGCAGGTCCTTGAACTTGCTGTCCAGCGACAAGGTCACGATGGAATCGTATTTAATCGGGTCCAGCTGAATGTCAGCTACTTGGCCGATCGTCACACCGCCAACCTTCACTGGCGCCTGCTTGCGCAGCTGCCCGATCTGGCTGAAACGGGCCTTCAGTTCATAGCCGCCACCGCCGGTGCCGAAGCGCTGGTTGGTGGAGGCGACGGCCAGCACCAGCAGCGAGGCCAGGGCCAGCAGCAGGAAGGCGCCGACGGAAAATTCGAGTCTGGGTCCACGGATGGCCATGTTGTGTCTCACTCCTGATCCATCTGGTGCTTCGCAGAGCGAAGCGGGTTGTTCGGTTGTTTGTTTGATCCCCGCACACGGATGTGCGGACTTCTGCGAGGGACTCGCATCATTGGAACAGCAGCGCCGACAGCACGAAGTTGAACATCAGCACCAGCAACGAGGCGTTCACCACCGCACGGGTGGTGGCCACCGAGGTGCCTTCAATGGTCGGCTCGGCGTGGAAGCCGACATAGGCCGCGACCAGCGCTGCGGTACCGCCAAAAATCGCTGACTTGAGCAGGGCCACGGCAAAGTCGTCCCAGAAATCGACACTGCCGCGCAGCCCCGACCAGAACGTTCCGTTGTCCTGGCCCAGGATGTGCACCGCTTCGAAATAACCACCGGCGATGGCCAGCGAGCAGAAGATGCCGGTCAGCAGCGGCACGGTCAGCACTGCCGCCCAGAAACGCGGCGCGACCGCCTTGGCGATCGGGTCGATGGCCATCAGCTCCAGCGCCTTGATCTGGTCGGTGGCGCGCATCAGGCCGAGTTCGGCGGCGATCGAGCTGCCGGCGCGGCCGATGAACAGCAGCGCGGTCAGCACCGGTGCCAGCTCGCGGTACAGCGACAGGCCAAGCAAGGTGGACAGCGCATCGGAGGCGCCAAAGGTGGTCAGCGTGCGGTAGCCCTGCAGGGTCAGTACCAGCCCGACGAAGGCACCGCCGACGGCGATGATCGGCAGCGAACGCGCGCCGATCTTGTAGATCTCGCGGGTCAGCTCGGCCAGGAAATCACGCGTCGGCAGTGAGCCGCGCAGCACGGTCAGCGAGAACAGCCCGGCACGGCCCAATGAGCGGATGGAGGAGGTGAAGGGCATCAGGAAACGGCTCCCAGAGCGCGACGGCTGCAGGGCTGTTCTCCCTTCTCCCGCAAGCGGGAGAAGGTGCCCGAAGGGCGGATGAGGGTAGCTTTTGCTCCAAGTGCTTTAAAAGCGCCCTCACCCCAGCCCTCTCCCGCTGTGCGGGAGAGGGGGCCAAAAGCGGACTTCGCGTGCATCTTCAGCATCACGCGTTCTCCAGCCCGTAATTACGTATCGGCGCATCGAACGGAATCGGGCCGTCCGGTTCGCCGTGCAGGAACTGCCGCACCAGCGGATCGGTACTGGCCTGTAGTTCGTCCGGCGTGCCGGAAAACACGATGCCGCCATTGGCGATCACGACCGCCTGATCACTGATCGGCAGGGTTTCATGCACATGATGGCTGACGATGATGCTGGTCAGGCCCAGGCTGTCGTTCAAACGCTGGATCAGGCTCATGATCACGCCCGAGGCGATCGGGTCCAGCCCGGTCAGCGGCTCGTCGTAGATCATCAACGGCGGGTCCAAGGCCAGCGCACGCGCCAAGGCAACGCGCCGCGCCATGCCGCCGGACAACTCGCGCGGCCAGGCATCGGCAGCGGCCAGCAGGCCAACCGCATGCAGCTTCATCTGCACCAGACGCTGCAGCACCGGCTCCGGCAGTTTGGTATGCGCACGCAATGGCAGCGCCACGTTGTCGGCCACGCTCAGGTCGGTCAGCAGACCGTTGCCCTGCAACAGCACGCCGACGTTCTTGCGCATCTCCAGCAGATCACGGTTTCCGTGCGGGATATCCCGACCAAACAACTGCACGTTGCCGGACACCGGCCGCAACTCACCGGTCAGCGCCGCCAACATCGTTGACTTGCCACTGCCCGAAGGGCCGAGCACCGCGGTGATGCTGCCACGCGGTACCTGCAGCGAAACGTCGCGCAGGATGGTGCGTCCGCCGCGATCGATTCGCACGTTGGACAACTGCACCAAGGGAGTCCGGGCTGAGGGCATGACGGCCTTTAACGGAAAACCAACGTTCTAGGATTGCCAGCAGCGCCTGAACATAAGCGTACTGGACCGTGCAGTATTGTCTCATTGTCAGCACCCAGCGCCATGCACAGCTTGGGGCCTTGTCAGCAACACAGTGTGCAGGGGATGGGAGAGTCAGTCGGTCAGGATTGTGCGCAATGCATTCATGTCTCGCCCCCTGCGATGCTGCTGCGGCAAGATGGCGTGATGAGCAATGCCCCCGATTTCCGCCTGTACCATTCCAATGCACTGGATGTGCTTGCCCAGCTGTTGGCTCACGCGCTGCGTGAGCCGGCACCCGGCCAGCCCTTGCTGGCTGCCGATATCGTCCTGATCCCGCAGGTGGCGATGCGCCGCTGGCTGCAGTCGACCCTGGCCGCCGAATACGGCGTCTCAGCCAATCTGGAATTCCTGACGCCGGGCGAATTCGTTGCCAAGGCACTGAAGGCCAATGTGCCGGGCGAGCGTGATGACCTCGGTGCGACCGGGTTGCACTGGCGTTTGTATGGGGCGTTGACCGACAGCAGCTTGATGCAGAAACCTGCGATGGCCGGACTGCGTGCCTACCTTGATCGTGACGATCCGTTGCGCCCGTGGGCGTTGGCGGCCGAGCTGGGCGGGGTGTTCGAGAAGTACCAGGCCTGGCGCCGCGACTGGCTGCTGCGCTGGGAGGACGGTGCCGAGCCGGACGACCCGCAGGCCATCCTGTGGCGGCATATCGCTGGTGGCCAGAACTACCGTGCACGGCGAATCAACGATTACCTGGCCCGCTTCGAAGGCGAACACCAACCGCTGCCGCAAGGTCTGCCGCAGCGCCTGTTCGCCTTTGCCACGCTCAATGTCTCGCCGGACGTGCTGCGGGTGATCGCCACCCAGGCGCGGGTCGGTACGCTGCACTTCTATATGCCGACGCCAACGCGTTCGTATTGGGGCGATCTGCAGACGCTGAAGGAAAAGCTGCGCAGCGGCCTGGCCGAGCCATTCGGCACCGAGGCCGGCGAGAACCCGCTGCTGCAGGCCTGGGGCGAAGCCGGCCGTGACTTCATGGCAGTGCTGGGCGACTACGAAGTGGTGCACCCCAGCGGCGAAATCGCCGCCTACGTCGATCCGGAAAGCATTCCCGTTCCCGGTCTGGATGACGGCGGGCTCGGCGACAGCCTGCTGCACTGCCTACAGGCCGACCTGTTCCACCGCCGCGCGCTGCCTTCGCCGCCGTTGCGCGAGACGCTGCGGGTGGACGACCCCAGCATCCAGATCCACGCCTGCCATACCCGCCTGCGCGAGATGCAGGTGCTGCACGACCAGCTGCGCGCGCTGCTGGAAGACCAGCGCTTCGACCCGCCGCTGCAGCCGCGCGAGATCGCAGTGCTGGCGCCGGATATCGACCCCTACGTGCCCTACCTGGAATCGGTGTTCGGCGGCCGTGGCGGCAACGATGCGCACATTCCATGGGCGCTGGCCGATGCCAGTCCGTTGCAGGGCGAACCGCTGGCCGAGGTGTTCGTGCAGTTGCTGGGCCTGCCGGTGTCGCGCTTCGGCCTCAATGAAATCCTCGACCTGCTGTCCAGCGCGCCGCTGGCGTCCGCCTCCGGTCTGGACGCGGCTGCGTTCGAACGCCTACACGGCTGGCTGCAGGCGGCCGGCGCGCGCTGGGGCCTGGATGCCGGCCATCGCGAGCAGCATCAGGCGCCGGCCGACGATGCCTACACCTGGCAGTTCGCGTTGGACCGGCTGCTGCTCGGCCATGCCAGCGGCAGTGATGAGGACATCGCAGGCGTCGCGCCGTGGCCGGAACTGGAAGGCGGTGGCCTGGCTGCACTCGATGCGCTGATCCGTCTGCTGCGTGTTCTCGCTCGCCACCAGAAGACCCTGGCCGAAGCATTGAGCCCCAACCAATGGCGCGAGCGCCTGCTCGGCCTGTTGCTGGCGCTGTTGCCGGAAACGCCGACCGAACCGTCCGCTGTGCGCGCGCTGGACCGCCTGCGCAAGCTGGTCAACGAATTCGCCGAAGAAGCCAACAGCGCCGGTTTCGACGCGTCGGTACCGGCCGAAGTCGTGCGTGCACATTTCGCCTCGGTGCTGTCCGAGGCCGATACCCGCGCGCCGCTGCTGACCGGCGGCATCAGCTTCGGCCGCATGGTGCCGATGCGCCTGCTGCCGTTCCGGGTGATCTGCGTGCTTGGTTTGAACGACGGTGATTTCCCGCGCCGCGACCCGGCAGCTGGCCTGAGCCGGCTTACCGCCGAGCTGGGCACTGAGCGCCGTCGCTATGGCGACCGCTCGCTGCGCGAGGACGACCGCTTCCTGTTCCTGCAGCTGTTTGCTTCGGCCCAGGACGTGTTCTACCTGAGCTATCTCGGCGCCGATGCCCGAGACGGCAGCGTGCGCGAGCCCTCGGTGTTGGTCAGCGAACTGGTCAACGCGGCGTCGGCGTATCACTTGGATAACGCTGCCGCGCGCAAGCAACTGGTGGTGCGGCATCCGCTGCAGCCGTTCGCCCCGGCGGCATTTGGCGGCGATGGTGAGCCGCGTCGTTTCAGTTACCGGCGCCAATGGCATCCGGCCGCCAGCGCGGTCGGCGGCAGCCGGCAACGGCTGGCGCCATGGTTCGATGGCCCGCTGAACGCACCGCTGCCCACCGCGCTCAACGACGACAGCCTGTCGCTGGATACCCTGCGGCGTTTCATCAGTGATCCGGCCGCGCAGTTCCTGAATCAGCGCCTGGGACTGCGGCTGGCCGGTGAAATCGATGACAGCCAAGACATCGAGCCGCTGCTGGTACCCAGCGGCGGTCGTCTGCATTCGTCCTTGCAGCAACACGTACTCAGCGCCCTGCTGGAAGGCCGCGAAGCAGGCCTGTACCAGCGCCTGCGTGCCCGCGCGTTGTTGCCTTCCGGTGCGCTTGGGCGGCAGCAGTTCGAACGCATGCTCAGCCGCATCCGGCCCTGTGCGGAAACGTTTTCGCAGTGGTACGACGGCAAGCCGCTGGGCTCGCAACGTTACGAAGTCGAGCTCGATGGCGTGCGTCTGCACGGGCGTGTCGAGCAGATTCATCCACAGGGCCTGGTCCGCCTGCAGGCGGGGTCGCCAGGGGTTGCCTATGTGCTGCGCGGCGGCCTTGATTGGCTGCTGGTGAACGCTGCCGGTGTGCCGTCATCGATGCTGCAGTTCCATGACAACGGGCAGGCTGACTATGGCCCGCATCAGCTTCCAGAGCTGTCTGCAGAGACTGCGCAGGAAGCCTTGAAAGCCTTGCTGCGTCTACGTTCTGAAGGAATGCAGGCGCCGCTGCTGTTCGCTCCCTACACCGGTTGGGAGATCTACAACGCCGACGATGACAAGCGTGAAAACGCGGCGCAGGCGCGCTGGTTCGGCAGCGAGCACAGCTGGGGCGAGCGCAACGGTGAAGCCCTGCAATTGGCCTTGCGCGGCACCGATCCGTTCGCTTCGCCAAGCACTACTCACAGATTTATCCACAACGCCTTGTTGATATTTACCGCGCTACGCGAGGGCCGCGTTTTGCCCGATTTCGACGCTGAAAACGATGCCATGAACGGAGCCGGCGCATGAGCACCGAAGCGCTGCAGCAGGACCCGTATCTGCACCTGCCGTTGGACGGCCTGCGCCTGATCGAGGCCAGCGCCGGCACCGGCAAGACCTTCACCCTGGCCACGCTGTTCACCCGGCTGGTGGTGGAGCAGGGCCTGCGCATGGGCCAGATCCTGGCCGTCACCTTCACCGACGCCGCAACCCAGGAACTGCGCAAGCGCATCCGCGAACGCCTGGAACTGGCCGCCCGTGTGGTCGACAGCACGCCGGACGACAACGACAGCCCCGAAACCACGCTCACACGCGCCATCCTGCAACGCCATCTGCAGCAGGGCAGCGAGAGTGCCGCGCAGCTGGGCCGACGCCTGCGCATTGCCGCTGAAGAAACCGATCTGGCCTCGATCTTCACCATCCACGGCTTCTGTACCCGCGTGTTGGGCGAATACGCCTTGGAGAGCGGCCACACCTTCGCCGCGCCCGAGCTGTTGGCCAATACCCGCGAACTGCATGCCGAACTGGCGGCGGATCTATGGCGCCTGCATGCAGGGCAGGGCGAGCATCTGGAAGCGCTGCTAGGCCTGTGGAAAAGTCCGGATGCACTGGCCCGGGATCTGCCCGCATTGGCGGCCGAGCTGCCGCTTTATCCACAGCCACCGCAGACCCTGATCGAAGACACCCGCCCGTTCCGCGACGACGCAGCGCAGCGTCTGGCCGCCGGCATCGCCGCGCACGGCGAAACCTACCTGCAACAACTGCGTGGCGCGCTGGAAGGCGGCATCCTCAACAAGGCCAGCTACAAGCCCGATTGGATCGAGCCGCTGTTCCAGCAATTGCTGCAGTGGAGCCGTCACCCTGATCCGACCGCCGAACTGGACGAACGTCTGGAGCGGCTGACCTTGGACGTGCTCACTGCCAAGACCAACAAGGCCAAGGCCGGCAGCACCCCGCAATCGCCGCTGCAGCCGCTGATCGCCGATTACCTGCAGGCGTTGGCGCAGGTAACGCAATGGCAGCGTCAGCAGTCGATCGTGCTGTTGCACCAGCTGCGCAGCGAAGTCCGTCAACGGCTGGCCCAGCTCAAGCAGCTGCGCCGCCAGCAGACCTACGATGACCTGATCGACAACGTCGCCAATGCCTTGCACGGCCCGCATGGCGCGCATCTGGCCGAACGCCTGCGCGCGCAGTACCGCTTCGCCCTGGTCGACGAATTCCAGGACACCGACCCGCGCCAGTGGGACATCTTCCGCCGCGTGTTCGCAGCTGATGACGCTGATGCTGCGCTGTTCCTGATCGGTGACCCCAAGCAGGCCATCTACGGCTTCCGTGGCGGCGACGTGCATACCTATCTGCAGGCCAAGTCACTGGCAGAAGCCGCACCGGCGCTGGACCGCAACTTCCGCTCACGCCCGGGCGTGCTGCGCGCGATCCAGGCCTTGTACGACAACGCCGGCCCCGAAGCCTTCCTCGACGAGCGCATCCAGTTCGAGCCGGTACTGCCTGGCAGCAAGCGCAGCGATGCCGACTATCTGTTCGACGGCAAACCCGCGCCAGCGCTGACCCTGCAGCTGATTGCAGGCGACGCTGACGGTAAGCCATTGAAGGCCGATGCCTCGCGCGATGCCGCCACTGAGGCCTGCGTGGCAGATATCCACAAGGTGCTCAGTGCCGCCCGCGAAGACCGCGCGCTGGTCGATGGCAAACCGGTGCAGCCGGGTGATATCGCCGTGCTGGTGCGCTCGCATAAAGAAGCTTCCCGTGTGCAGCAGGCCCTGGCCGCGCTCGGCATTCCGGCGGTAGCTGCAGGCAAGCAGAGCTTGTTTGCCAGCGCAGAGGCGCATGAATTGCGTCTGCTGCTGTTGGCCTTGCTGCAACCGGCGGACGAAGGCCGCCTGCGCGCCGCGCTTGCCACCGTGCTGCTGGGCGAAAGTGCAGCCGCCATCGCTGCGATGGAGCACGAAGGCGAACAACAGCGCTTGCATCAGGAACGCCTGCTGCAATGGCGTGAGCGCTGGCAGCGTGGCGGCGTGCTGGCCCTGCTGTCGGACCTGTGCGCCGAACAGGCCGAGCGTCTGTTGCTGCTGATCGACGGTGAGCGCCGCCTCACCAACTACCTGCAGCTGGCCGAAGCCCTGCAGGAAGCCAGCAACCGCAGCATCGGTCTGCACGGCCTGCTCGATTGGCTGCAGGCACAGATCGCCCACGCCGATGAAGGCGACGAAGCGCAGCTGCTGCGGCTGGAATCCGATGCCCGCCGCGTGCAGATCATCACTCTGCACAAGAGCAAGGGCCTGGAATATCCGCTGGTCTATCTGCCCTTCGTCGGCATCGCCACCAATGCGCCGGACAGCAGCAACCATCGCACCGTGCACGACGGCGAACAGCGCGTACTGCATTGGAAGATCGACAAGGAAGATCCCGATTGGAAGGCCGTTGGCCAGCAGGTCAACGCCGATGAGGAGGCCGAAACCGCGCGCCTGCTGTACGTCGGTCTGACCCGCGCCGAGCATGCCTTGTGGATAAGTGGCGGTGCCTTGACTGGCTTGGCAACCTCGCGGCTCGGGCCGATGCTGCAGGGCTTGCCCGAGCATGCCGACATCCAGGTGATCAAAGACGACAGCGGCCCGGCGCCGACGCGCCTGCCGCCCGAACGCGAGCAGGCCTTGCCGCCGGTACGCGAGGTACGCCGCAGCGTGCCGCACGACTGGTGGGTCTACAGCTTCACCCAGCTCGCCCATGCCGAAGGCGGCCATGACACTGCCGCCGCCGCCACCGAAGACAGCGGCGGTGCTGCCGACGAACCGGCGCAGGTCGATGTGGATGCCGAGCCGGCCAATGAAGCCGCCACCGCACAGCCGGAGGTATTCGATCCGCGCTTCGCCGGCAGCCGCTTCGGCAACGTGCTGCATGCCGCACTGGAGAACGTCGATTTCGGCATCTGGCGTGATTGGAAAACCACCGAAGAGGCACCGCAAGGGCAGGGCGAGATCATCGCCAAGGCCATGCGTGCAGATGGCTACATCGACGAAGAGATTGATGATGGCGTGGCCTTGCTGACCGAGCTGATCGGCCAGACCCTCACCGTCACCCTGCCCGAAGGCGGTGCCCTGCATTCGCTGGGTGACGGCGAGCGCCGCGCCGAAATCGAGTTCCACTTCGCCATGCAGCCGACCACGGTGCCAGCACTGCTGCGCGTGCTGCATGCACACGGGGTTGTGCGCGGCCGTAACGGCTTTGGCCTGCGCCGCCAGCTGGAAGGGCTGATGACCGGCAAGATCGACCTTACCTACGTCCGCGACGGGCGTTGGTATGTGCTCGATTACAAATCCAACCGCCTGCCGGACTACGCCCCGGCGCAGCTGGATGCAGCCATGCGCCATAGCGAATACGACCTGCAGGCGCTGATCTACACCGTGGCCCTGCACCGCTGGCTGCGTTTCCGCATCGGTGCCGGCTACGACTATGCGCGTGACTTCGGCGGCATCCGTTATCTGTTCTGTCGCGGTCTGGATGCAACGCGTGCGCAGTCGCCGGGCCTGTACGCGCATAACTTCGCCCCAGAGCTGGTGCACGCGGTGGACGAATTGTTTGCCGGTGGCCGCGACGGCCATGCGGCCTTGTTGGCACGACTGGGAGGCGAGGCATGAGCCTGCTGGCCGCTTTGAACAAAATCGGCGCGCTGCGCGCGATGGACCATGCCTTGGCGCAGAGCCTGCGGCGCCTGGATACGGAGACACCGGACGCGGTGCTGGCTGCTGCTGCCTTGGCGTCGCTGTCGGTATCGCAGGGGCATGCGGGCTTTGATCCGGCCCAGCCGCAGCGATTGGTGGATACCGGTGTGGAATGGCCGGCTGCCGAGGAATGGATTGCGCAGCTTGCGTCGTCCAAGTGGATATCCACAGCTGTGGATAACAGCGTGGAGTCGCAGCAGGCACCTTTGGTGTGGGAGAACGGGCTGCTGTATCTGCGTCGCTATCGTGAGTACGAACGCCGCTTGGCGGCGGGTCTGCAGCGGATCGGGCAGGCGCCGGTTGCTGATGGTGATGTGGCTGGATTGGCAGCGGTGTTTGCTTGCTTGTTTCCTGGGCAGGCAGCGCCGCAAGAACCACAGACCTCAGCGCAGCCGGATCTCTTCCTTCTCCCGCCTGCGGGGGATCAAAGGGCCTGTCCCCGCGAAGGCGGGGATGCCCGAAGGGCGGATGAGGGGAAGCTCTTGGACCACCAAGCAAGAGCCGCAGCCACCGCCCTGCGCCACAACCTGCTGCTGGTCACCGGCGGCCCGGGCACCGGCAAGACCACCACCATCACCCGCCTGCTGGTGCTGTTGGCCGCACAGGCGCAGGCCGCAAACCAAGCAGCACCGCGCGTCGCCCTGGCCGCGCCAACCGGCCGTGCCGCCGAGCGCATGGCCGAAAGCCTGCGCCACGCCCTGCAGAAGCTCTCGGCGGAAGGCATCGACAGCGCCCTGTGCGAGCAACTGCCGACCACTGGCACCACCTTGCACCGCCTGCTCGGCGTGATCCCGGATTCACCGCGCTTCCGCCACCACGCCGACAACCCGTTGCCTTATGACGTCATCGTGGTCGACGAAGCCTCGATGATCGACCTGCCGCTGATGACCAAGCTGGTCGAAGCCATCGCTCCCGGCACCCGCCTGGTGCTGCTCGGCGATCCCGATCAGTTGCCCTCGGTGGAAGCGGGCGATGTGCTCAGCGCCATCCTGCGTGCAGCGGGCGATGGCCAACGCACCACTGCAACAGATGCCGATGCATTGCGCCCGCTGTTGGGCGAATTGCCAGTCGATGCGATCGAAACCACCCCCGCCGACTTCGCCGGTGCCCGCGTGCAGTTGCAGCGCGGCTACCGCCAGAGCGATGCCCTGCAGCTCGCACCGCTGGCCAGTGCCATGCGCGACGGCGATGCAGTGCAGGCATTGCAGCTGCTGCGCGACGCTCAACTGACTGGGGTGCACTTCCACGAAGGCGATATCGATCCGCTGCAGGCCTGGCGCGAGCCTTTGCAGCAGTACTGGCAGGCACTGGCCGATGCAGCCACGCCGGCCGACGCGCTGGCCCTGGCCGGCCGCATGCGCCTGCTCACCGCCGTACGCGAAGGTCCGCAGGGCGCACGCGGGCTCAACGCCCGCATCGAAGACCTGTTGGCCGGCAACCGCGGCCGCGCGTTGGGCCCGGGCTGGTTCCACGGTCGCCTGCTGATCATTGGCGAGAACAGCTACCGCCACCGCCTGTTCAACGGCGATGTAGGCATCTGCCTGCGTGATGGCGACGGCCGCAGCGTCAGTGCCTGGTTCCCCGGCGACGACCCCGCCAACCCACGCGCCTTCCATCCGGCGGCGCTGCCGCTACACGAAAGCGCATTCGCGATGACCGTGCACAAGGCGCAAGGCTCGGAGTTCGACCAGGTATGGCTGCAGCTGCCACGCCGCGACAACCGCGTGCTCAGCCGCGAGCTGCTCTACACCGGCATCACCCGCGCCCGTAACGGGCTGCATCTGGCTGGCAGCGCCGAGGTGATCGAAGCCGCCCTGGCCCGCCACGCCAGCCGCTGGTCAGGGCTGGCGCAGCGGCTGTCTCCTTCCCCCTTGCCATAGACAAAGGGGAGCGGCCAGTCCGCACAAGAAGCACCCCTCCCCAACCCTCCCCTTCGCCTTTGGCGAAAGGGAGGGAGACAAGCGCTCTGCCCCCTCCCTTTGGCGCAGCCAAGGGCAGGGCTGGGGAGGGGTGCTTCAAAGCCTTTGCTTTCCCCAGCAGTCCCGCCTAAAAAGACCCGTCAAACGAACACGCAAGGACGCCCATGAAAACCCTGGCAACCACCTCGCTGCTGCTCCTGGCCCTGACCGGCTGCAACAAGGACGCCCCCGCCCCCACCACGCCCGCAGCAACCCCGGCTACGGCTGGCACCAGCGCGCAGGACATCAGCAACGCCCGCAGCTTCCTCAGCCACATCTACGCCGGCTATCACCCCGACGCCGGGCTGGACGCCATCCTGCCCGACGAAGAGGTCTACACGCCGGCCCTGATTGCCGCGATGCAGGCCAATAGCGACGCGTACGCCGGTGAAGTCGGCTATCTGGACGGCGATCCGCTCTGTGACTGCCAGGACACCGCGCAGGACCTGCGCCAGCTCAGCTTCGATATCCAGCCGCTGGCAGACGGCCAGCTGCGTGCCAGCACCCAGCTCGATGACCCCCAGCACCCCTTGCAGCTGCAGTTGACCCTGCAGCGCCAAGGCAACAGTTGGCGGGTTGCCGATATCGCCACCGCGCGTGCCCCCAGCCTGTTGCAGGCGCTGGAGCGCGATACCGCCACGGCCAAGCAGGCCGCAGGGCAGGCAGGTTGAACCGGCGGATCGGCTGGTTTTAAGAAATCCCATATAAAACAATTGGATATATTCGGAGCGCCCGGCTCGCCGGAGCCGGTCAAGGCGCCGTAAATGCTCCTCCACACCCCCGGCTGGTAGCATGTCTACCCCGTAATCCAAGCGCAGTTCTGTAATGGCCGATCCCAAGAACCCGTCCGTCACCCAAGCCCAGGCCGAAGACGCCGTGCGCACCCTGCTGCGCTGGGCCGGTGAAGATCCCACCCGCGAAGGTCTGCTCGACACCCCGCGCCGGGTAGCCGAGGCCTATGGCGATTGGTTCAAGGGCTATAACGACGATCCGCGCGAGTACCTGGCCCGCACCTTCGAGGAAGTGGCCGGTTACGACGAAATGATCGTGCTGCGTGACATCGAGTACGAAAGCCACTGCGAGCACCACATGGCACCGATCATCGGCCGTGTGCACGTCGGCTACATCCCCAATGGCCGCGTGGTCGGCATCTCCAAGCTGGCACGCGTGGTCGAGGCCTATGCACGCCGCTTCCAGGTGCAGGAAAAGATGACCGCGCAGATCGCCGACGTCATCCAGGACGTGCTGCAGCCGATGGGCGTGGGCATCGTGGTGGAAGGTGCACATGAGTGCATGACCACCCGCGGCATCCACAAGCGTGGCGTCAGCATGGTCACCTCGCGCATGCGCGGCACCTTCCATGACGACGCGCGTACCCGCGCCGAGTTCCTGCGTTTCATCGAAGTCGGCCACGCCCGACGCTGAGCCCAGGGATCGCACGCGCTCGATGAAGTACCGCCAACGTATCGCCGGCTATCAGCGTCTGCGCGAGCAGCCGCTATGGAAACTGCTGGCCTCCGACCGTGCGCCGGTGCTGGTGGGCCTGTTGCAGGGCCTGCTGCTGGAAGCGGACCGCCGCATTCCCGGTTCCATCCTCGCCGAGCGCCTGCAGCAGCAGCTGGACACGCTCAATGGCGAGGAGCTCGAGGTCGAGCTGCCGCGCACTGCACCGGCTTACATCGCCTACTGGCTGGCCCAGGGCTGGCTGGTACGGCGCCTGCCTGAAGGCGCGAGCGAAGAGGAATACGAGCTGTCGCGGCACGCCGTGCAGGCGATCCGCTTCATCGCCGGCATCGAGCACAACGCCAGCCTGGCCACCGAAAGCCGCTTGGCGATGGTGATGCAGCAGATCTCGCAGCTGGCTCAGCAGACCGAGGCCGATCCGGAAGCACGCTTGGCCGCATTGAAGGCCGAGCGCGACCGCATCGATGCCGAGATCGCGCAGGTGTCCACCGGCAAGGTCAGCGCGCTGGATGGCAAGCGCGCGCTGGAACGCACCCGCGACGTGATCCGTCTGGCCGACGATCTGGCCGAAGACTTCCGCCGCGTGCGCGATGACTTCGAGCAGCTCAACCGCCGCTTCCGCGAACGCATCATCGACGACGAAGGCGCACGTGGCGATGTGCTCGACCGCCTGTTCAACGGCGTCGATGTGATTGGCGAATCCGACGCCGGGCGCAGCTTCCAGGCGTTCTGGGACCTGCTCAATGACCCGCGCCGCAGTGGTGAACTCGACGCTGCGCTGGACACCGTGCTCAACCGCGGCTTCACCCGCAAGCTGGACCGCAACGAGCGCAACTTCCTGCGTAACTTCACCAGCACCTTGCTGGAGCGCGGCGGCCAGGTGCATGAGGTGATGCAGCATTTCGCCCGCAGCCTGCGTGGCTTCGTGCAGAGCCGTGGTTACCTGGAACAGCGCCGCCTCAACCAGCTGCTCAAGCAGGCGCAGGGTCAGGCCCTGCAGCTGCGCGAAGAAGTGCGGCCAACCGCACCCACCGGCTTCGTGCTGCCGCTGTCCTCGGCGCGCGTGCGCTCGATCGGCCAGTGGCGCCTGCACGACCCGCGCACGCATCAGGTCGATACCTCCATCTATTACGCCGAGGCCGCCGAGATCACCCTCGACAGCGTTGGCGATCTGGTCGCACAGTCGGAAATCGACGTGCGCACGCTGAAAGACAATCTTTTCATGCTGCTGGGTTCGCGCCCGCGCCTGAGCATCTCGCAGGTATTGCGCGAGCGGCCGGCGCGGCAGGGCCTGGGCAGCGTGATCGGCTATCTCTCCATCGGCACCCGCCATGGCAAGGTGATGACCGACCAACTCGAAACCGTGGAATGGACCGGCGGTGACGGCGTGGTGCGACGCGCCCGCGTGCCGCTGATCTGGTTCCTCAAGGAAAGACGCGATGAACTGGTCTGAGACCGAAACCGATAGCGAAGCCATCAGCGCGCCGGTCGCGCCGGCACCCACCTTGAGCGGCGGCGCCCTGTTCGTCGGCGACAGCGGCCGCCTGCCGGTCGATGCACGCCGCGCGCTGTGCCTGCTGCTGGCCGGCCCCAGCGTCGACGCCCAGCGCCAGCCGGCGCAATGGGCGGCACTGCTGCGCAATGAAGACGAAGTACGCAGCCTGCTGTGCGAACTGTTCCTGGAACTGGTGCTGGACCGTGACGGCGGCGTCGCCTTCACCCGCCAGGCCGATACCGCCGAGCTGGATTCGCCCAACCTGTTGCGCGCTGCGCCGCTGACTTTCATCGAGTCGGTGCTGCTGCTGTTCCTGCGCCAGCAGCTGGCCGAGGCCGACACCCGCGGCGAACGCGCGGTGGTGGCTGAGTTCCAGCTGGTGGAAGCGATGAGCATCTACCAGAAGAACGTCTCCACCGATCAGGCCGGTTACGGCAAGCGTGTTGCTGCCGCCATCGCCAAGATGCGCGAGAACCAGCTGCTGTCCAAGCTGCGCGGCAGCGAGGACCGCTACGAAGTATCGCCGGCGCTGAAGCTGCTGTTCTCGGCCGAGGACGTGCAGGTGCTGGTCGAGGCCTATCGCCAGTTGCGCGACGGCGATGCTGTCGCTGACGCGGTTGCCGACGATGAAGAAAACACCAGCGGCGCTGCCGCCGAATGATGCCTGGCGCCCACGCCAGGCTGACCAGAATGACCACCGCCGCGCCTTGCGTGGCGGCTGAAGGATGAGCCGTATGGAAACCACTTCCCACACCCTGCTTCCCAATGCCGCGTTGTTCAACGACCCGGCCAGCGATGCGCGCGCGAACCAGTTCCGCATGCGCCGCCTGCAGGTGCTCAACTGGGGCACGTTCTCCGGCCTGACCGAAGTGCCGATCGCCGAACGTGGCTTCCTGTTCGTTGGCCGCTCCGGCTCGGGCAAGTCCACCCTGCTCGATGGCATGAGCGCACTGCTGACGCCGCCGAGCATCGTCGACTTCAACGCCGCCGCGCGTGAAGCAGAACGCTCCGGCCGCGACCGCTCGCTGGTGTCGTATGTGCGTGGTGCCTGGGCCGACCAGCAGGACAGCGAGTCCGGCGAAATCGCCACCCAGTACCTGCGCAAGGGCGCTACCTGGAGCGCATTGGCGCTGGAATACCACAACGCCCGCGGCGACGCGGTGTCGATCGTGCGTCTGTTCTGGATCGCCGGTGCCGGCACCTCGGCCAATGATGTGCGCAAGCACTACATGGTGATCCCGCGTCGCTTCGACCTGGCCAAAGAGATGGAAGGCTTCGACCTGGACCTGCGCAAGCTGCGCGGTCGCCTGGGCGAAGACGTTGGCCACTTCGACAGCTTCACCGGTTATGCCGAGCGCTTCCGTCACCTGCTGGGCATCGGCAACGACATGGCGCTGCGTCTGCTGCACAAGACCCAGTCGGCCAAGAACCTTGGCGACCTCAACGGCTTCCTGCGTGGCTTCATGCTGGAAGAGCCGCGTACCTTCGAAGCAGCCGACCGTCTGGTCGATGACTTCGCCGAACTCGATGGCGCCCACCACGCCGTGGTCACCGCGCGCCGCCAGGTCGAAACGCTGACCCCGGCGCGTGATTTCCACCAGGACTTGATGACGCTGCGCAAAGGCGTGGCAACGCTGCGTGACCTGCAGATCGGCATCGACGGCTTCCGCGAGGAAAAGCGCCTGGAGCTGGTCAACGAGCGCCTGAAAGAAGTGGAGATGCTCGACCGAGGCCTGATGGGCGAGGAAGGGCAGCGCCGGCAATCGCTGGACAACCACGAACAGAAGCTGGTCGAACTGGAACGCCAGCAGCGCGAGCAGGGCGGCGAGCGTGTCGACGAACTCGAACGCGAGCGCACCCGCGTCGAGCGCGAAGTCGAAGAACGCAGCCGCCGCCGCAAGCAGCTGGAAGGTGCCTGCCGCCAGCTCGGCATGGCCCTGGCCGAAACCGCCAGCGGCTTCTCCGAGCAGGTGGAGCAGGCGCGTGCATTGATCGACGGCACCAAATCCGGCGCCGGCACCGTGGACGACGCCATCGCCGAGCGCATGGCCGAGCGCCGCGATGATGAAAAGCGTTTCGCCGCATTGCGGGTGGAACTGGAATCGCTGAAGGCCACGCCGAGCTCGATCCCGGCACCGCTGCAGCAGATGCGTGCACGTCTGTGCGATGACACCGGCCTGTCCGAGTCCGCGCTGCCCTTCGTCGGCGAACTGATCCAGGTGCGCGAGGACCAGATCGGCTGGCGCGGTGCGATCGAGCGCGTGCTGCATGGCTTCGCGCAATCGCTGCTGGTCGACGAGAAGAATCACCAGCAGGTCGCCGAGTGGGCCAACCGTACCCACCTGGGCACCAAGCTGGTGTACTTCCGCATCCGTGACAACGAGCTGCTGCACGCCCGCGAGCCGGAGAAGCGTTCGCTGATCCACAAGCTTCAGTTGCGCGATCATCCCTACGGCGATTGGGTCTACAACGAGCTGCAGCGCCGCTTTGATTACACCTGCGTGGAAAACGCCGGGCAGCTGCGCAACGAAGACCGCGCGATCACCCGCGAAGGCCAGATCAAGCACCCCGGCGACCGCTACGAGAAGGACGACCGGCATGCGGTCAACGATCGCAAGCGCTGGATGCTGGGCCATGACAACCGCGACAAGCGCCGCGTGTTTGAACGCGAAGGACAGGAGCTTGCGCAGCGTATCGCCCGCAGCGAGGCCGACGTGGCAATGCTGCGCAAGCAGCGCGAAAGCGGGCAGGAAAAGCAGCTGGCCGCGCACTCGCTGATCGAGCGCGACTGGGACGAGATCGATGTCGGCCCGCGCCTGCAGCGGCTGAGCGATATCGACGAGCAGCTGGTTGATCTGCGCGAAGGCGACACCGCCTTGGCGCGCATTGGCCAGCAGATCGAATTGACTCGTGGCCTGCGTGATCAGGGCAAGCGCACCTATGAAGACGTGCGGCTTGAGCGCGGTCAGTTCTCGCGCGAGCGTGCACGGCTGGAGCAGCTGCGTGACAACGGCCAGGCGCGCGTCGCCAGTGCGCCGCTGACCGAGTTGCAGCGCGAAGGTCTTGAAGAGCGTTTGAACATCCTGCCGGGCTTGAACCTGGAAAGCCTGGAAAGCCACTTCCGCGTGGTCGAGCGTGGGCTGGCAGAAGAGCTCGGCAGCAGCCAGGGCCGCGATGCCAAGCTGACCCAGCATCTGCTCGATTGCTTCCGCAAATACACCCAGCAGTGGCCGGAAGACTCCGGCGACTTCACCGTGTCGCTGACCAGTGCCGACGATTTCCTTGCGCGTTTGACCCGCCTTGAGAGCGACGGCCTGCCGCGCCATGAAGGCCGCTTCTTCGAGCTGCTGCAGACCCAGAGCAAGAACAATCTGCTGGCCCTGCAGCGCCACACTGCGGAAGCGCACAAGGCGATCAAGCAGCGCATGGACGAGGTCAACGCCTCGCTGGAGCAGGTGGCGTTCAACCGCGGCACCGTGCTGGCGATCGACGTGCATGACCGGCGCCTGCCGGAAGTGCAGGACTTCCAGCTGCAACTGCGTGCGGTGCTGACCCACCAGCAGACTGAAGACCGCTCACTGGCCGAGTCGCAGTTCAACGTGCTGCGTGAGCTGGTGCGCCGTCTCGGTGCACAGGAACCGGAGCTGCGTCGCTGGCGCGAGCAGGTGCTCGACGTGCGCCTGCATGTGGAGTTCATCGGCGTCGAGCTGGATGCTGATACCCGCGAGCAGGTGGAAATCTATCGCAGCGGCGCCGGCAAGTCCGGTGGTCAGCGCCAGAAGTTGGCTACCACGTGTTTGGCTGCCGCATTGCGCTACCAGTTGGGCGGCGAAGACGGCGAACTGCCGCGCTACGCCGCGGTGGTATTGGACGAAGCCTTCGACAAGGCCGATAACGAATTCACCGCCTTGGCGATGAACATCTTCGAGAACTTCGGTTTCCAGATGGTGGTGGCCACCCCGCTGAAGTCGGTGATGACGCTGGAGCCGTTCATCGGCGGCGCCTGCTTCGTCGAGATCAGCGGTCGTCACGATTCGGGCGTACTGCTGATCGAGTACGACGACGAAGGCAATCGTTTGAAGCTGCCGGCGCGTGCACGTGGTGCGATGGCGCAGGCCAGTGCGGAGGATGCGGTGGATGTGCCGGTTGCTGTTGAAGCAGCGGCTGCGTCCAGCGCGACTGCTGATGCCGAGGTTGAAGCGCCGGCTGCTGAAGCTGTGGTGGAAGTGGAAGCCAAGCCTGCAGTGAAGAAAGCTGCGAAGAAGGCTTCGACGAAGAAGAATATTCCGGCCTGATTGCGGGCGGCCTGTGCTGTCCTGGTGATAGCCAGAAAACCAACATTGGCTAGAGAACTCGCGTTGTCCCCTCTCCCGCCTGCGGGGGAGGGTGCCCCGAAAGGGGCGGGTGGGGGGAGCTTTTGATCTTGCTTTGGCTGTTGCATGAAGCCAAAGCCAAAGCCAAAGCCAAAGCACCCCTCCCCAACCCTCCCCTTGGCCTTCGGCCAAAGGGAGGGAGCACGGCCAGAGCAAAGCCATCGCTGCGCTTGTTACCCACCCATAACCCAATACACGCGCAACGGAGATCAGCATGCATTACGTAGAAATCATCACCGCGCTGGTGGTGCTGCAATACCTGTTCTTCATTGTGCTGGTCGGCCGCGCGCGTGGCCGCTACGGCGTCAAAGCACCTGCCGTTACCGGCCACGAAGGCTTCGAGCGCGCGTACCGCGTGCAGATGAACACCTTGGAGCTGATGGTCGCGCTGCTGCCGTCCATGCTGATCGCCGCACGCTTCTGGCCAGCCGAATGGGTGGCGGGTATCGGCGCGGTGTATCTGATTGGCCGCTTCATCTATTGGCGCGCCTACGTAGGCAACCCGTCCAGCCGCGGACTGGGCTTCGGCCTGTCGATGCTGCCGGTGCTGGTGCTGCTGCTGATGGCCTTGGCCGGCGCGTTCCTGCGCTGAGCAATCCTGCTTTTGTAGGAGCGGCGTAAGCCGCGAGGCAGGACCGCCTGCCGCCGTCGATCAATTTGCAATCGAGACAAGCCCGGCGTTGGGTCAGCAGGAATTCCAGTGGACTGGGCATTCGAGCCCACCGGCTTCGCGGCTTACGCCGCTCCTACAACGGCAATAAAAACCAAGGGAGCCTTGCGGCTCCCTTGGTCGTCATCCAACTCAGAAATCCATGCTGAGCTTGGCGTAGGTGTAGCGGCCGGGCAGGTCGTAGGTTCCCGGGTCATAGCCATTGAGCGTGCAGCTCAGGCAGATCGGCGGGTTCTTGTCGAACACGTTGTTGACGCCAACGCTTACCTTCACGCCCTTCATCCACGCATCGGTACGCCAGCTGATCTGTGCGTCGTGATAGGTGGTTGCGCCCAGCCAGTGCTGGTCGGCAACGCTGTCGGTGCAGATCGCAAAGCCGTTGGCACCGGCACAGCTTTCGCGCAGACGGTCGATGTAACGCATCGTCCAGTTCACGTTCCAGTTGCGGAAGTCCCAGTTGGTGCTCAAGGTCGAGCTCCATTCCGGGATCGAGCTGTCACTGACTTCGATGCCCGGGCCCTTCGGTTCCGGTTGGCCGGACTCGTTGATCAGCTCATAGCGGGTCACCCAGGTTGCCTTCCAGTCGAAACCGAGCTGGCCCCAGCCGGTTTCCGGCAACAGCCAGTGCGCGTTGAAATCCCAGCCGCTGGTGTTGATGGTGCCGAGGTTGGCGAGGATGTCCTCGAAGCGGATGATCTGGCCACGGTCGTTGCGGGTGTAGCTGGCGCAGGCGATGGCATCGCGGGTATCGATGCAGCGGTCCATGATCGACTGCGCATCCGGTGCCTGGATCGCCTTGTCGATGGTGTGACGGTAGAAGGTCACACCCAGGTCCAGTTTGCTGGCCCAACTGCTGTCTTCGGCCCAGCTCGGGCTCCACACCGCACCGGCCATGAACGAACGGCTTTCTTCCGGCTGCAGGTCGCGGTTGCCGGCGGTCACCACCGAGATTTGTGGATTGGCCTGCTCGTAGCCAGGCGGCACACCGTCGGCAACACACTTGGGCGTGGTCGATGCGGCATTGTTGCAGGGATCGACGATGGTGGCGTCGAAGCGGCTCAGCGTGCCGTACAACTCACCGATCGACGGTGCACGGAAGCCCTGTGCGAACGACATGCGCAGCAGCAGTTCATCGGCCGGCTGCCAGCGCAGCCCGATCTTGCCGGTGTTGGTGCCGCCGAAGGTGGAGTAGTCCGAGTAGCGGCCGGCAATGCTCAGGTCCAGGCTCTTGCCCCAGAAACCTTCGCGCGCCAGCGGCACGTCGAACTCGACGTAGGCTTCCTTCACCGAGTAACTGCCGATGGTCACACCCGACGGCACGCCGTTGTACTCACCGGCGATGGTGATCGGGTCGGGGTGGTACTCACCCTTGTAGCGGCGCCATTCGGCACCAGCGGCGAAGGACACCGGCCCGGCCCAGATGTCGAACAACTCGCCGGTGATGTTGGCCGAGCCCAACGACAGCGTGTTCTTGCTGCGGTCACGCACGATCGGCGAGATCCACGCCAGCATCTGCGGGGTGATGGTGCCCGGCCCGCCAAACAGGTTCAGTGGCACGCACCCGGCGATAGCCGCACACGCCGCCGGATCGCCCAGCGCCTGGTTGATGTGCTTGATGTTGTAGCTGCCGGTATTGGTCTGGGTGGCCTTGCTTTCGCTGGACATCACGTTGACGTCCCAGTTCCAGGTGCGTTGGTTGACCTCGAACACACCATCCAGCCCGCCCGCGGCGTACCAGGTCTTCACGTCCTGCTCGTAGCGGCGTGGACCACCTTCGACCGGTCGTCGGCCGAGCAGGAACAGGTTGGGATTGGGGCCCATCGTGGTCAGGTCGAAGCCGAACGGGTTGTACGGATTGTTGGCCGAGATCACCAGCTTGGTTTCTGCCCAGTCGTTGTATACGCCGGCATCGGTGCCGAGGAAGAACGGCTCCGGCGCGGCCTGGTTGGCCGACTCACGCTCGCTGTAGAGGCCGCGGAACCAGCCGCTGACATTCGGGGTGAATTCGAAGCGCACCTGGCCGAAAACCGATTTACGTTCGTTCGGGGTCAACAGCAGGTTGTAGGGTGCGAAGTTGAAGCGGTCCGCCCTGGTGAAGCAATGGTAGTCGTCGGTGCGGGTACAGCCGGTTTGGCTGGGATCGAACACCGGCTTGGTGACACCGGTATTGGACGTGATGTTGTAGGTATTGCCACTGGGGTCGGCAAACACCAGCCGGCCCTGCGGCGTAGCCGAACTGCCGTTGGCCAGTCCGGTGCCGGGCACCGGTTCGCGTGCCCACAGGTATTCGGACGAACTGATCTCTTTCTGCTTGAACCACGACGCGCCAACAATCCACTGCGCACGATCGCTGCTGCCACCAAAACTCAGGTCGACGCTGCTGGTGCCGCCGCCCTTGAGGTTGTAGTCGCCGTACTGCACGTCGACATGGCCGCCTTCGGCGCCCTTCTTGGTGATGATGTTGACCACGCCGGCAATTGCATCGGAACCGTAGAGCGAGGACGCGCCGTCTTCCAGTACTTCGATGCGCTCCACGATCGCCAGCGGAATGGTGTTCAAGTCCACCGACGAACCTACGCCCGAGCCGGAGGATTCATTGACCCAGCGAATGCCGTCCACCAACACCAGGACGCGTTTGGCCCCGAGGTGACGCAGGTCCACCGTTGCTGCGCCCGCGCCGACACCGCCGCCATCAGGAGGAAAGCCGAAGTTGCCGCTGGAGTTGAGCTTGGTGCTCAGCGATGCGCCGCTGGCGGTGAGGTGCTGCACCACGTCGGCGATCGAGCTGTAACCGGTGCGTTCGATGGCTTCGCGGGTGAGTACCTGGACCGGAACCTGGGTTTCCAGTTCGGCTTTCTTGATGCGGGTACCCGTGACTTGAATGCTGTCCAGGGTCTTGGGCGTGCTGTCTGGTGCCTGTTGCGCGAAGGCCGCGCTGGGCAGCAGACACAACAGCGATAAGCGGACAGCGCAGCTGAGGCGGCGCGGGCGTAGCGGTAACAACGTCATCGGAATGCTCCTGGTGATTGCCGGACTACGTGCCCGCCACCATGACGGGCGTAGCCGAGTTGTAAGCAATTCGTTAGGAGCAAACAAGCGGCGTCGCCGCAATGCGAACCTGAATTCGCATAGTGAAACGGCAGTTACATCACATCATTGAGCTGAATAGCCTCCGTCGACCAAGTGGTAGCTTCCGGTAATGAAGGACGCTTTGTCCGACAACAGGAAGCAGGTCAACGCCGCCACTTCCTCGGCTGTGCCCAAGCGACCGGCCGGATGCAGCGCCACCAGCCCGGCATAGGCGCGGTCGTCCATGCTCTGCAGCAGCGGTGTATCGATGAAGCCCGGGCCCACCGCATTGATCCGCAGCCCGCGCGCGGAGTATTCCAGTGCCGCGCTCTTGGTCATGCCGACCAACGCGTGCTTGGCCGCTACATAGGCGGCAGCACCGGCCCAGCCATTGCTGCCCAGGATCGAGGCCATGTTGACGATGGCACCGCCGCCACTGGCCAGGATCGCCGGGATCTCATACTTCATCGAATAGAACACGCCGTGCAGGTTTACCCCGAGCACGCGGTGCCATTCTTCCAACGGGTAGTCGGCGGTCTGCAGGCTGGCACCGCTGATGCCGGCGTTGTTCACCGCCAGGTGCAGGCCGCCGAAGCGTTGGTTGCAGGTGTTGACCATCAGCCGCACGGCATCCGGATCGCTGACATCCACCTGCAACGGCTGTACCCGGTCGCCCAGCGACATGGCCACGGCGGTGGCGGCATCACCGTCGATATCGGCGGCCAGTACCTGCGCGCCGCGCGCAGCCAGTTGCCGCACCACCGCCTCGCCAATTCCAGAGGCGGCACCGGTAACCAGCGCTACGCGGCCGGCAAAATCGTCTTGCATGGGGGGCTTCCACAACTGCGGTCATTCCGCATGTGGCTAGGCTCCCGCGTTTGCCTTTCAGGCGCATTGCGTGGGATCAATCCAAGCTGGTGGCGGGGCTGTTCTTTGCGGATGTCGGCAGCGCTGCATGTTGTCCGGGATGCGTATGCAGTGGCACGAAGGCGCTCAGATCCTCTGCCCGCATCGGCCGACCAAAGAAATAACCCTGTCCGTAGATGACGCCCCTGTCGCGGAAGAAGTCGGCCTGCTCCTGGGTCTCGATGCCCTCCACCAGGGTCTGCATGCCAAGGCTGCGGGCCAGTTCGATGATGTGGGTGGCGACCTGGCTGGTCACCGCTTCGGTGCAGGCGGTGGAGGTGAAACTCTTGTCGACCTTGAGGATGTCGAACGGATAGGTGGTCAGGTAGGCGAGGCTGGAATAACCGGTGCCGAAATCATCGATGGCGATTTCGATGCCCATCGCATGGATCGCCGCCACCACATCCTGCGCGCTGGCTTCCTCCAGCAGGCCGCGTTCGGTGGCTTCCACCACGAACCGACCATTGCCAGCGCCGAGCGAACGCTGCATCTCCGCCAGCAGTTGCGGGGTCTCCATCGATTGCAGGTCACGCGGCGATAGATTCACACCCAGACGGAAGCGCGGGTATTGGCGGAAAAATCCGCTCAGGTCCTTGACCACCAGTTCCATTACCCGCCGGGTAACCAGCTGGATCAGCCCGGCATCCTCGGCGAACGGGATGAAGCGGTCAGGTGGCACCACGGTGCCGTCTTCGTGCTGCCAACGCAGCAGTGCTTCGGCGCCGATGCAGGTGTCGTCCTGCAGGCTGAACACCGGTTGGTACATCAGGAAAAAGTGCCCCTTGTTGATCGCGCGCAGCAACTCGGCGCGGGTCGACCATTGGCGGCGGATCATCACCAGTGCCATGCCCAGCACCGCCAGCCCGGCAATGATGCCAAGCGGGATGAACCAGTGTGCGAACTGCGCCATGCGCGCATCAATTGCCGACAGTGGCGTGGCCACGACTATCCCGGTGCCGCCGGGACGGAGCACGCGCCGCACCACCAGATAGCCGGCCTCGGCATCAGTGAAGTGGCCGTCGTTGTCCTGGTCGGCCGTCGTTGTGGTCCAGCGTTGCAGCAGCGTGCCTTGATGTGCGGCGTAGCGGCCATCCGCGCTGTTGAACAGGCCCAGTGAAAGATCGGGGCGTGCGAACGGGGAAATCAGTCCGTCCGGATAGACCAGCAGCGCATAGCCGTCCTTTTCCAGCACCGCAAACTCGCGCCCAGGCAAACCGGGTACTTGGACCTGCATGTAGACCTGTACGCCGTCTGGCCCTCGTGAAGGATCTGGCCGCAACACGATCTGCTGCATCAGCGCGCCGCCGGAGGAGCAGGCAACCTTGCCGTCCTGCAGGTACAGCGTGCTTTTGACGATGTGCGAGCTGATGCCGAAGCGCTGCATGCGCAGCAGCCCGGCCGGGCTGCAGGGTGCATCGCCGCTGCTGCGCATTTCCGCCTGCAGGCGCTCGATCACATCGATGGTGCCGGCCACCTGGCGGCTGATGCTGGTCGATACGTCATCGAGCAACACGTACTTCTCGCGGATGGCTTGTTTGCGCGCCTGATGCAGCGAGTACAGCACCGGCACACAGGCAAGTATCGCGGCGGCGAGCAGCAGCAGCGCAGCGATGCGGTAGCGATTCTTCATGGATGGCGCCATCCCAGGTTGGCTTCTAACTGCGCCACTATGTGATGTACGTCAAGAATTTCCAGTGACGAAGATTTAGCTATGTGCAGGCGGGCTTCACACCGGGCGGAAGGTATCCCAGGCCATGCGTGCGATCAGCACCACTACCAGCACCACAAAAAGCTTGCGAATCAATGGGGTGCCGCCGCGCAGGGCAAGCCGGGTGCCGGTCACCGCGCCCAGCACGTTGGCGGCCGCCATCGGCACAGCCAGCGCCAGCAGCACATTGCCGCTGGGTACGAAGAACGACAATGCCGCCACATTGGTCGCCAGATTGACCACTTTGGAGGCGGCCGAGGCGCGCAGGAAGTCCAGCCCGAAGAACCGCACGAACAGGAAGATCAGGAAGCTGCCGGTGCCCGGGCCGAAGAAACCATCGTAGAAGCCGATCACACCGCCCATCGCCAGCGCGATCAGCAACTCACGGCGGCCGACCTCGCGCGGGCGGTGCAGCGCGCCGAAGTCTTTTTTGGCCAGCGTATAGCCCAGCATCACGATCAACAGGGTCAGCACCAACGGCCGCACCGCCTCCTTGGACAGCAGGGTTACTGCGGTGGCCCCCAGGAAGGAGAACGCAAATGCCGCGGCGGCCGCCAGCAACACCGGCCGCCATGGGAAGCGCACCGCACGCGCATAGCGCAGCGCCGAGGCTCCGGTACCGAACACCGAGCTGAACTTGTTGGTGCCCAGCAAGGCCGCTGGGGTCTGCTGCGGCAGGGCAGTGAACAAGCCTGGCAACTGGATCAAGCCGCCACCGCCGACTGCCGCATCCACCAGCCCCGCGATGAAGGCGATGACCAGCAGCCACGGCAATTCGGGTGGAATCAACTCCAGCATGGCAACTCCGGCGCAGGGCGCGACAGCATACGCTCAGTGCAGCGGCGCATCGCTTGGAACCGCGTCGGACGTGGATGAAAATGCGCAGATGCAGACATCTCCTACTTCTCCCTGTCCCTGCGGGCGGAACCAGACCTACGCCGCCTGCTGTGGCCGCTACCACGGCGGTGAAGCCGCACCGGATGCCGAGTCGCTGATGCGTTCGCGCTACAGCGCTTATGTGCTCAAGGACGTCGACTACCTGTTGGCCAGCTGGCATCCGGACACCCGCCCGGCCACGCTCTCGCTGGAAGACGCTCCCGGCCAGCGCACGCAATGGCTGGGCCTGAGCGTGCAGCGCCACGTAGTCACCGGCGAAGACACGGCTGAGGTCGAGTTCACCGCCCGCTACCGCGTAGGCGGTGGCAGCGTGGTAAAGATGGTCGAGCACAGCCGTTTCCAACGCATCGATGGCCGCTGGTATTACCTGGATGCGGCCGGCTGAAGTACCCCAGCACATGCGCAGCGCGCTGGGGATGGCAGGCAGCGGCAGCAATCCCTTCGTAGAGCCGAGCCATGCTCGGCTGAGGCTTTACCGGTGAAACCCCTGCCGAGCATGGCTCGGCACTACGCTTTTGCTCCCTCCCTTTCGCATAGCGAAGGGGAGGGTTGGGGAGGGGTGCTCTTGGCTCGTGGCTCTCCGCGACCCTCAAGCACCGCCAGCTTCGCGGCTCACGCCGCTCCCACATCCAAGCAAAACCAGCCGCAGCCACACACCCACAGCGCTTATCATCAAGCTCCAGTGCAAGGAGCGTATGGATGAACCCGATCAATCTGCTGCGTGCAGGCACCACGTTGGCAGCGCTGACGCTGGCCCTCTCTGCCCAGGCCGCGATCACCGACTTCGGCAGCTGTGGCGCCTCACTCAAGAGCGCCGCCGTTGCCCAAGGCATCAGCGGCGAAAAGCTTGATCAGGTCTTCAGCAGCATCACCCCGGACCTGAGCGTGCTGCCGCTGCTCGATGCGCAGCCTGAGTTCACCACCCCGATATGGGATTACCTGGCCTCGCTGGTCGACAGCCGCCGTATCGCCGATGGCCGCGCGCTGCTCAGCCAGCACCGCGTGCTGCTGGATCAGGTCAGCGCCCAATATGGCGTTGATCCGGCCACCATCGTCGCGGTCTGGGGCGTAGAGAGTGACTACGGCCGGGTGTTCGGCAAGCGTCCGCTGCTGCAGTCGCTGGCCACACTGTCCTGCAATGGCCGCCGCCAGCCCTTCTTCAAGGGCGAGCTGTTGGCCCTGCTCAAGCTGATCGACAAGGGTGACTTGAACCCGACTGGCCTGACCGGCTCCTGGGCCGGTGCCTTCGGCCACACCCAGTTCATGCCATCGACTTATGCCCGCATCGCCGTGGATGGCGACGGTGATGGTCGGCGTGATCTGGTCGCCAGCATTCCCGATGCACTGGCCTCCACCGCCAACTATCTGAAGCAGTCCGGCTGGCGCACCGGTCAACCTTGGGGCGTGGAAGTCCGCATCCCGGCCAATTTCAATGCCGCACTTGCCGGCCGCACCAAGCGCAAGCCGCTGGCGGACTGGCGCGCGCTGGGTATCACCCTGGCCGATGGCAAGCCGCTGCAGGCATCGGCCATCGCTGATGACAGCAACGCCGCCTTGCTGCTGCCAGCCGGAGCCAAGGGCCCGGCCTTGCTGGTGTTCCGCAATTACGACGCGATCTATTCCTATAACGCCGCCGAAAGCTACGCCCTGGCCATTGCCACCCTGGCCGACCGGTTGCGCGGCGGCACCGGCCTGAGCGCGGCCTGGCCCACCGATGACCCGGGCATCGGCCGCGACGAGCGCCGTGAACTGCAGACCCTGCTGCTCGCGCGTGGCCACGACATCGGTGCCGCCGACGGCATGGTCGGCACCGCCACCCGCCGCGCCATCCAGGTCGAACAGCAGCGCCTTGGCTGGAAGCAGGCCGACGGCCGCGCCGGCACTCGCATCCTGCAGGCGTTGCGCAACGCCAAGCTGGCGCAGCCCACCGCGTTTCAGCTACCACCCAATTACCAGCAACTTGTCCAATCACCGATCGTACGGAGCAGCGTTTCAATGAAGGATGTGCAGGGCCTGAGTACAGGCGACTTCAAGGGTTTCGACGCATGGAAGGTGGAAACCCCGTTCTCCACTGCTGCCATCAGCGTGTTCGGCGGGCAGTTGCTGTCGTTCGTGCCGAACGGTGGCCAGGACGTGATGTGGCTCTCGCCCACCGCCAAGCAGCCGCCTACGCCTATCCGTGGCGGTGCGCCGGTGTGCTGGCCGTATTTCTCGCGGCAAGGGCAGGGCAATGACGTGCCTGCACATGGTTTCGTGCGCACAGTCGCCTGGGAACTGCGCGATGCACGCCGCGAAGCCGATGGCAGCATGGTGTTGACCCTTGCACCGCCGGTGATGGAGAACCTGAGTCTGCGCCTGCAGATGGTGCTGCGGATCGGCCGCACCCTGCAGCAGGAACTGATCACCGAGAACACCGGCAGCCAAACCACCAGTTTCACCCAGGCACTGCACAACTACTTCAATGTCAGTGACGCCTTGAAGGTGGATGTCACCGGTCTGGACGGGCTCACCTACCTGGACAAGCTCGACAACGGCAACGCGCACGTGCAGAAGGGCGACTGGAACCTGCGCGACCCGCGTGATCCGGGCCGCAGCGACCGTCTTTACACCCAGGCCGGCGGTCACTACGTGCTGCGTGACCCGGGTTTCAAGCGGGCCATCGACATCAGCACCAGCGGCAGCCGCACCGCCGTGGTCTGGAATGCCGGCGAAGCCGGTGCCGCGAAGATGGACGACATCGGTGCAGCGTGGCGCAACTATGTCTGCGTGGAAGCTGCCAACGCCGGCCCTGACGTGATTGAGCTGGCACCAGGCGGACGCCACGTCCTCAAGCAGGTGTTCGAGGTGAAGCCGCTCTGAGCCTGGAAGCCCCTCTCCCATCGGGAGAGGGGTAGAGGGACGGCGGAACCTCCAGTCCTCAGCAGCCACAGTGGGCTTGGTTGCCCACCAATCAGCGACGCAGCACCAGCAAGGTGATCACACCGGCCACCAAGCCCCAGAACGCAGAACCAATGCCGGCCATCGACAGCCCCGATGCCGTCACCAGGAAGGTCACCAGTGCCGGCTCGCGCTCGGCCTCTTCCTTCAACGCCACCGCCAGACTATTGCCGATGGTGCCGAGCAGGGCGATACCGGCCAGGGTCGCAATCAATTCCTTGGGGAACGCGGCAAACACCGCCGCCACCGTCGCCCCGAACAAGCCGATCACGATGTAGAACACGCCAGCACTCACTGCAGCCGTATAGCGTCGCGCCGGATCCTCGTGCACATCCCGGCCCATGCAGATCGCCGCAGTGATCGCGGCCAGGTTCAAGGCATAGCCACCGAACGGCGCCAAGGCGGTATTGACCACCCCGATCCAACCGATCACCGGTGAGATCGGCGCGTCATAGCCCGAGGCCTTCAACACCGCCACGCCCGGCACGTTCTGCGAGGCCATGGTCACGATGAACAAGGGTAGGGCGATGCCGAACAACGCCGCCCACGACAGCGTCGGCACGGTGAACACAGGCAGCGCCATCTGCAGCTGCACCTGTTCCATATGCATCAGCCCCTTGCCGCTGGCGATCGCCACACCCACCAGCAAGGTCGCGATCACCGCATAGCGTGGCAACCAGCGCCGCCCGATCAGATAGGTGGCAAACATCAGCAACACAAGCAGTGGTTGGGTGTTCACCGAAACAAATACGTCCAGGCCAAAGCGCAGCAGCACCCCGGCCAACATGCCCGAGGCCAGCGACACCGGGATCCGCCGCATTGCCTTCTCGAACACCCCCGAGAAACCAGCCAGCGTGCCCAGCAACGCTGCCAGCACAAACGCACCGATCGCATCGGACAACGGCAGCGTAGTCGCCCCTACCACCAGCATCGCCGCACCGGGCGTGGACCAAGCAGTCACTACCGGCACCCGGTAACGCAGTGACAGGCCAATACAGGTCACGCCCATGCCGATGCCCAGCGCCCACATCCACGACGCAATCTCAGCCTGCCCGGCACCAACGGCCTGTGCCGCCTGGAACACGATCACCGCCGAGCTGGCAAAGCCCACCAGCACCGTAATGAAGCCGGCAACCACAGCAGGCAGCGAGAGATCACGAAAGAACGAACGCGAAGCCGGATTGCTCATCTATATATAGGTGCGACGGATCAACCCGCATTGTGGCCCAGCAAGCAGACCAACAGGCCCCAGCAACGCCAACCGAAGACAAAGCCCCTCTCCCGTTCACGGGAGAGGGGTTGGGGTGAGGGCGGCTCTTTGCACTGCGGCATGACTGCCTTGGACTGGAAGAGCCAAAGCGGCAGCATCACCGCCAAGCCCAACGGCGCATCAGCTTTAGCGCTTGACCGGAGTGTCAGCAGGCCGGAAAGCCTCACAAAGAGCGAAACCCAACCCCCAAGCACCTCCGGCACTTTGCCAACTCTGGCCCCAACCTCCGATTTGCCGCTCTGCAACAAAAAGTGATTGCGATTTTCACAAACATGTCTAGAATCCACCTCCTCGCTTCACGGCGCTGATCACACAAGTGACCGGCACCAAGAAACGACGTCACCAGCCTCGAAACAGGGTGTTGACGGAAACAAAAAGCCTGCCATAATAGGCGGCTCGCTTCGACGAAAAGCCTTCGGGCTCAACCTTGAAGCCGCTGAGTCAACAGCCTCTCAAAAAGGTGTTGACGAAGCAGAAAAGCCACCATATAATGGGCGGCTCGCTACGACGGAAACGTCGCAGCCTACGAAGAAGGCGCTGAGGCCTGATTCGAAGTTCTTTGAAAGTATGCGCAGGTATCTTGTGAGGACGCCTGCAGGAATGGATGACTGTCCATCTTGCAGACGTTTAATCAAGCAATGATTCAATTGTTTTAAT